>JAQGKJ010000428.1 GCA_028290165.1 Bradyrhizobium sp.
TGAGCCGGACCATCGCCATCATCATCCCGGGCAGCGACTTGTCGCAACCGGCGAGCCCGACCAGGGCATCGTAGGCATGGCCTCGCATGGTCAACTCGACCGAATCGGCAATGCATTCGCGCGAGGGCAGCGACGAGCGCATGCCGTCATGGCCCATGGCGATGCCGTCGGTCACGGTGATGGTGCAGAATTCGCGCGGGGTGCCGCCGGCCGACACCACGCCCTTCTTGACCGCCTGGGCCTGGCGCATCAACGAGATATTGCAGGGCGCGGCCTCGTTCCAGCACGACGCAACCCCAACGAACGGCTGGTGAATCTGGTCGGTGGTCAGCCCCATGGCATAGAGATACGAGCGATGGGGCGCCCGTTCCGGGCCCTCCGTCACGTGACGGCTCGGTAGTCTCTTCTTGATGCTGGTCTTGGCGTCCATCGCGAACCTGTTTCCCCAGCCAACTCTTGTTAGTCCTGGAAAAAAGATCTTGAAAAAGACCAGATTTTCCTTCGCCTTCGCGAGCGCCGTGGCCGTCAGCCTACGAAGGAATGATTTCAGTGAGGGGTGTGGCTAAAAAGCGGCGCATGCAAGAGGTTGCTGGGTTGAGGGTTAAATGTTCACTGAGTGTTGCGGTCCGGCAACAATCGTGGCGCGGCGGCAACCATTTTGCGGCAGCCAGGCGGCGGGAAAGGGCGATCGCCTGCGACCAGCCCTCTCCTCTGGTCCTGGTTGTCGATCAATGCCCGGCCGGAGCCGACATTCCACCGCCGTAGCTGTAGCCGGACCACCGCGGAACGTAAGCAGGTTCCACAAAGGCATTGCTGTGGCGGAATTGAGCGGTTGCGTACGCCCGGTGGTGAGCCCGGCCCTGATGCTCGGAGGCAGCGGCGGCGAACTGGATCGTGGACAGGGCAATCAGCGCCGAGCCGGCAATAGTCAAAATTGTCTTTTTCGTCTTGTACATTTTTTTCTCCCTTGATGCGCCGGGTTCGCGAGGCGTGGCGCCGCGCGTCCCGGGCCATGGGAGATATCGATTGCAGACGACGATTATTACCGAGCGCTGCATCACGATGCAGCGAGCAAATTCTTTGTTCAAAAAATTCTTTGGCTAGATATTCATCAGGCAAGGCACTCGGCGAGGCGCGGCTCTTCATGTCTGGCTTGCTGTGACCGGCAGACGATCGATCGCCCTGATGCCCGGCCGTTTGCGCCAGCCAATCTCCTTTTCATCCGCCGCGAGAGTCAATTTAGGCCAACGCTGGAACAGGGATTTCAGCGCGCATCTGCCTTCGATGCGCGCGAGTTGATGGCCAAGACAAAAATGTATTCCTGTGCCGAAGGCGATGTGCCGGTTCGGCTTTCGCTGCAGATCGAGCCGCTCCGGGTGCGGATTCGCCTGAGGATCCACATTGGCGGCTGCCAGCATGACCATGATCTTGTCGCCCTTTCGCAGCCGGACGCCACCGAGATCGATATCCTTTCGCACAAAGCGCGGTTTTGTGAATTGCACCGGGGTGATGAACCGCAAGAATTCCTCGACCGTCAGGTCGGTGCGGCTCCAGTCTTGCTCGAGCCAGTCGCCCAGATCAGGATTTTTCAAAAGCTCATATACCGATCCGCTGATGAGGTGCGTGGTGGTCTCATGGCCTGCCAGCAGCAACAGAAACACCATGGCCACGATCTCGTCGGGGCTGATTTGCCCGCCTTCCTTCTCGACGCGCACGATCTCGGCGATCAACCCTTCGCCGCCCTGCCGGCGAACGGTCTCGAGATGCCGTTCGATGTAGCGCTTCGTCGCAAAGATGTTCGGCATCAGGCTGAGGAATCCGACCATGCCGGTGAAGCGGGTGAAGCCGCTCGCCCAGGCCGTGAATTTTGGCCGGTCGGCAAGCGGCAGCCCGAGCAGCTCGCAGATCACCGACAGCGGCAGCTTGCGCGCGTAGCGCTCGACGAGGTCGGCCGGGCTTCCTTCCGCAAACAATTCATCGGCGAGTTCGTCACCATTAGCCTGGATATGCGGCTCCATGCCGAGCACGGCTCGGCGCCGAAATGCCTCGTCGACGATGTCGCGCAACCGCTTGTGATCGGGGTCGTCCATCGACAACATGCTGTTGGTAAACGTGCGGACGATGCGCGGCATCCACCACTGAACGCCGGCCACCGTGCCATCGTCCTTTCGAATGGTGAAGGTCTCGGTGTCCTTCAACACCTGATCGGCGAGCGCTTGCGTCGTCGTGGTCCAGACACGGCCTACGATCGGGAAACGCACTTCCACGACCGGCCCCGCGGTCCGAAGCTTTTCGATCGCGGCAGCCGGATTGCGAAAATAGTCCGGACTGGCGAAATCTGTCTTGAGCGTCATGAGCTAATCCTTCACCGATAGCTGGGGAATTCACCGGAGTGATTCCAGATGGAATCGCCGGGACGTTACGCGTCATTGCGAGGAGCACTTGCGACGAAGCAATCCATGGCGCGGCATAGCAAGTAAGATGGATTGCTTCGCGGAGTCTGTCATCGGGCGGCGCTTTGCGCCGACCCGTTAGCTCGCAATGACGTGGAGACATGAGCGCGCATCCCCGCGGCGCGATGCGTCCGAGTTGTGCATGAAACCTTCGCCCTGAAAACAGAGGGCGCGGGGAATGCCGGGTGCCCAATGCACCCGCAGCCTCGTGTGCAAAGTGTAAAAAGCACACGAGCGTAGTCACCACGGTTGCACCAGAATAACCCGGCATTCCCGCACGCAATGGTTTTAACGGTTTCCTTCGTGCTCTCCCCGGTGATCGG
>JAQGKJ010000433.1 GCA_028290165.1 Bradyrhizobium sp.
AGGCATCATCCTCCGGGACAAGACCGACGACGCCATCGCCGAAGTGAAGCGTCGCGCCCTCGTCGGTGATCTCGACCGTGTACTCCTTGGTATCGAGCCAGACGCGGCGATCCTTGGCGCGCGTCACGGTGCGGCCGGTCAATTGTCCCGAAATCTGCCGCTTGCGCCCACCGATCTTGTGATCGATCGCCACCGCCACGCTGCTAAGAATGCGCGCGCTCTCGCCTTCGGGCGGCGGATTGACGAAGCCGTCCGGGTATTCCTCGGCGATGAAGCCGGTGGAAAGCTTGCCGGCGCGCCAGCGCGGATGCGCCATCAAGGCGGTGAGAAACGGGATGTTGTGGCGGATGCCCTCGATCGCGAAGGCATCGAGCGCCATCGCCTGCGCGTCGATCGCGGCCGCGCGCGTCTGCGCATGGGTCACCAGCTTGGCGATCATCGGATCGTACCAGATCGAGATCTCGCCGCCCTCATAGACGCCGGTGTCGTTGCGCACCGTGACGCCGTTGTGCTGGCTTTCTTCCGGCGGCCGATAGGTCACCAGGCGCCCGGTCGAGGGCAGGAAATTGCGCGTCGGGTCCTCGGCGTAAACCCGGCTTTCGACCGCCCAGCCGGTGAGCTTGACGTCGCTCTGCTTGATCGTCAGCGGCTCGCCCGCCGCGACGCGGATCATCTGCTCGACCAGGTCGATGCCGGTGATCAATTCGGTCACCGGGTGCTCGACTTGCAGCCGTGTGTTCATCTCCAGAAAGAAGAAGCTTTTGTCCTGCCCGGCCACGAACTCGACCGTGCCGGCGCTATCGTAGCCGACGGCTTTCGCGAGCGAGACGGCCTGCTCGCCCATTTTCGTACGCGTCGCCGCATCGAGCAGCGGCGACGGCGCCTCCTCGATGACTTTCTGGTTGCGGCGCTGGATCGAGCATTCGCGCTCGCCGAGATAGATGACGTTGCCGTGCTTGTCGCCGAGCACCTGGATCTCGATATGGCGCGGATCGACGATGAACTTCTCGATGAACATGCGGTCGTCGCCGAACGAGGACTTCGCCTCCGAGCGCGAGCGCGCGAAACCTTCCGCGACCTCCGACTGCGAGTACGCGATGCGCATGCCCTTGCCGCCGCCGCCGGCCGAGGCCTTGATCATCACCGGATAGCCGATCTCGTCGGCGATCTTCACGGCGTGCTTTTCGTCCGCGATCTCGCCAAGATGCCCGGGCACGGTCGAGACATTGGCCTTGGCGGCGGCCTTCTTGCTCTCGATCTTGTCGCCCATGGCGGCGATTGCCCGGGCGTTGGGGCCGATGAAAACGATGCCGGCCTTCGCCAGCGCCTTGGGGAAGGCCTCACGCTCGGACAGGAAGCCATAGCCAGGATGCACCGCTTCGGCGGCGGTCCGCCTGCAGGCGTCGACGATCTTGTCGATGACGAGATAGCTTTCCGCGGCCGCGGGCGGCCCGATCAGCACGGCCTCGTCGGCCATTTCGACGTGCAGCGCGTCCTGATCGGCTTCGGAATAGACGGCGACGGTTTCAATACCCAAGCGCCGCGCAGTCTTGATGATGCGGCAGGCGATCTCGCCGCGATTGGCGATCAGAATTCGCTTGAACATGCCGCGATGGACCCCGCAAGCCCGGCATTTAGGCTTTGCTGCGGAGCAGCGGAAATGTCAACTGCTGCTCCAGGCAGCCGCAGGGTTAAACGAACCTTCAGACGTTAAATGAAGCTTCGCGGCCGACGGCGGGTGCGGACGTGGCTGGCGATCCACGCGAGAACGTAGGCGTCGACATCAGGCGAACGTCGGACACTGGCCCACGGTATCTTTTGCCAACTGGCCCAATCCCGGCTGGCCCAGTTCCGGACCTGCGAGAGTTGGCTGGCAAACCGCACCACAATCGGCGACCGCTGGATCGCCGCAAGCAGCGCTCCGAGACCAGTACCGGCCGATAGCCCGGAACCCGTGGTCATTGACGCTCTCCCGTCCCGCTGCGGGGACTCGTGCTCAACGCGTTGAGGGAGGTGACTGACTACAACAACGCCAACCGTACGGAGGCGGTTCCCTCGCGCCTATTGGTATTAGTCGCAGAACCCTCGGTTCCGGTTCGATCGATATTCGTCATTATCTTCGCGAGGCGCGTTAGGCGCGCGGCCGCGATATGGCGAAGTTGCGGCAATGCCTGCAAACCAATCGGACTCACGAGGAATTGTCCCCTTCCGCACGCACGGCGGCCTAAAACCGTACCGTCAGCCCGTGTGTGCGTTGCGGCAGAGGTGCGATTCGAGGAGCGGGTGATGAGCGCCAGCGCAGGCATCCATCACGTTACGGCGATTTGTCGCGATCCCGCGAACAACGTTGCCTACTACACCGGCAACCTGGGCTTGCGGCTGGTGAAGAGGACCGTCAATTTTGACGATCCCAGCACATGGCATCTCTACTATGGAGACGAGGTCGGCCGACCGGGCACCGCGCTGACTTTCTTTGCGTGGGGCGAGCAGCAGCCGTCCGGACGGAACGGCAATGGCATGGCGGCCGAAACGGCCTTCATCATTCCGGAATCATCGCTTGGTTATTGGGCGCAGCGCCTGATCGAGCGCGACATCGCGCATGAAGCGCCTGAGAAGCGATTCGGAGAACGCGTACTTCCCTTCCGCGACGCGGACGGCATGCGACTGGCCCTCGTCGCGGTAAAGGGCGCCGATGAAACTCCCGGCTGGTCGAACGGCGACGTGCCGGCAGAGCACGCATTGCGCGGCTTTCGCGGCGTTACCCTCATGGTCGCGGCCGGCGAACCGACCGCCGAGGTGCTGACTGGC
>JAQGKJ010000370.1 GCA_028290165.1 Bradyrhizobium sp.
CGCCGCTATATGTGTTGGTGCCGGTGAACAAAACGACGTTGTTGTTAAGCGTCGAGTCCTGAGTTTCGAGCATCCCGGGGCCCGTGATCTTTCCAGAGATCGTGAGCGTAGCGCCATTGGCATCCAGCGCTCCACCCGTGGTGGTAACCGTGATGTTGTTGCTGAGGGTGACGTCGGTCTGGTTGGTCTGTATAGCTCCCCCATCAAGCGTAACCGCACCTGTGCCGACCGAGCTGTTGTTGGTCACCTGCAACGTTCCAAATCCGCTGACTGTCGTTCCGCCCGAATACGTGTTGGTGCCCGACAGAATCAGCGTGCCGTTACCCAGTTGCTGGACCTGAACGCCGGCGACCGATTCCCCGATGTTGTTGGCGATCGAGATAGTCTGACCGGTGGCGTTGTTGATGATGCCGCCGCCAGCTCCCGGCAGACTGAAATTAACGTCCGCACCGGTGATCATGTAAGACTGCGAGGCCGCAGTGAAGGTCCAGGAATCCGGCGCAATCGGACCGGTCACGTCGACGGAGGGAGTGCCCGTCGAACCGAAAATCGCCGATTGGCCGGCAGCAAGCGGTGCCGTAGTCGGGGTCCAGTTGGCGTCGAGGTTGTAGACGCCCGGGGCACTACCGTTCCAGGTGCTTTGGGCCAGCGCGGGGGCGCCCGTCAGCAGGCTCGCGACAGCCAAAGCCACGCCAGGCGCCAGCGCTGTCACGCATCGGCGCAACTCGCCTTGCAGCGACGATGACAATTGAAAACGCACGCCCCAAAACCCCGTCATTCCAGCGCTCTGCGGCGCTGCCCGGGCCTAGGCTAGCATGTCGTTGACGGAGAGATTTAACGGTCCGTCCGGAATCCTTGATCCGGCATCGAAAAACAGCGTTTTCCGTTGCAGGTGTTGCGCCCGCGCAACGCTCGCGGCCCCGCCGACCAGCGTCAGCCAGGGCATCTCGGCTACGGCCGATCAGGCGTTGGGAGACAGCTCGCCGCCCAGCGCCAACAGCTGCGACCGCCGCAACCGCTCGCGATGTGCGGTATAGAGGCCGCTGGCAACGATGAATACCGCGCCGGTCACGGTCCAGATGTCAGGCAGTTCGCCGAAAACGACAAAGCCGAGAATGCTGACCCACAAGAGCTGGGTATAGGAAAACGGCGCCAGCACCGAGGCGTCGGCATAACGGAACGCGAGCACGACGATCCACTGCCCCGCGGTCGACGCGACGCCGATGAAAACTCCGAACAGAATGTCGTGCCAGCTCGGGGCGACCCAGACGAACGGCACCAGCGCGGATAAAATGCAGATGCCCGCGATCGACGAATAGGTCATGGTGGTGATGGCGTGTTCCCGTCCGCTCATCATGCGCGTCATGATCAAGGTGCAGGCCCAGGCCAGCGCCGAGACGATCGGGAAGAACGCAGCGGGATGAAATGCGCTCGAGCCCGGCCGCAGGATGATCAGCACGCCGATCAAGCCCAGCGCGGTGGCAAGCCAGCGGCGCAGGCCGACGCGCTCGCCGAGAAATACGATCGACAACGCGGTGACGAACAGCGGCGCGACGAAGCCGGTCGCGGAAGCTTCCGCAATCGGCAGAAACCGCAAGCCGGAGATGAAAAACAGCGAAGACGACAACAGCGCAATGCCGCGCATCGCCTGCAGGCCGGGACGCCCGGTGTGCAATGCATATAGCGGCGAGCCCGGCAGCATCGCCGGGACCATGATCAGCGCGAACACCAGAAACCTGATCCAGGCGATCTCGATCGAGGGCAGCGTCGCCGACAAATATTTCGCGGTGACGTCGGAGGCGCCGAGAAACACAGTCGAAGCGAGGATCAGCGCGATGCCGCGGAACGGCCGGTCAGCGCGCGCCGGCGCGGTGCGTGCGGCTGACTTCTTCTCGGGCATGGGCAATGGAGCACTGTCCAGCCTGGCGGCTGCGGCGGGTGGCGGGGTCACGGCAAAACTCAGGGCGCTGAAATCATCGACTCGGGCGAGCCGCTAAAAAACGACAATTGCCTGGCATCGACAAGGCCCGAAAACAGGAAGCCGATATGCGCGATTGCACGCGGCGGCGCGCCGCAGTGGGCGCGGCAACGCGCCGCCACCACTGAAACAATTCGTTAGGAACTGTGTGCCTTACAGCATCGGCAGGCTCCGCGGCCGCGTTCCGCGCGGAAAGGCCTTGTCGATCGCTGCGATCTCATCCTTGCCGAGCTCGAGGTCGCCGGCGGCGGCATTTTCGGTGGCGTGCTCCGGACTTGAGGCTTTTGGAATTGCAAACGCGTACGGCTCGCGCGTCAGAAAGGCCAATGCGACCTGGCGCGGCGTTGCGCCGTGTGCTTCAGCGATCTTTAGCAGCACCTCGCCGCCCTTGCTGTGCGACGAGGGGAAATCATTGTGACCGAACGGCGAATAGGCGACCACGGCGACCCCGTGCTGCTTGCACCACGGCATCACCGCGTGCTCGATCGCACGCTCCTTCAGATGATAGAGCACCTGGTTACAGGCGATCTTGCCCTCGCCTGAAACTTCCAGCATCTCGTCGAGATCGTCGGCGTCGAAATTGCTGACGCCCCACGAAAGTATTTTCCCGGCGCCGGCCAGTTGCTCGAACGCCGTAACCGTTTCCGCCAGCGGATACGATCCGCGCCAATGCAGGAGATAGCAATCGAGCCGGTCGGTCTTCAGCCGCGAGAGCGAACGCTCGCATGCCGTGATGGTGCCGCGCGACGACGCGTTGCTCGGCAGAACTTTCGAGACCAGGAAAATCTCGTCGCGGCGGCCTTCGATCGCTTCTCCGACGATCAACTCGGCGTCGCCATACATCTCAGCGGTATCGACGTGGGTCATGCCGAGATCGATGCCACGGCGCAACGCTGCAACCGCACGCCTGCGATCCCCGCGGTCGATATACCAGGTGCCCTGCCCGATCACGGGCACTTGCGGACCGTTTTGGCCGAACTGTTTTAGTTTCATTTCAATTCACCGATATCCGCGACCAGGACGGTGCCGGTCGACGATTCCGTCACGAACAGACGATCGCGGTTCGCGCCGCCGATCGCGACATTGGTACAACTTGGCCCTGCGCAGGATTTGATGCGCGCGACCAGTTCGCCGTTGGACGCAAACACGAACACATGTCCGAGCGAAGCGTGCGCCACAAAAAGCCGTCCCGCCCTGTCAACCGTCAATCCGTCGGGGCCGCTGGCGCCGAAGGTCGAACAGAAGCGGCCGACCTTCGAAACGGTGCCGTCCTTCATCAACGGCAGGCGCCAGACCGCGTTGTCGCGGGTCATCGCCACGAACAACACTTTCTCGGCGGGATCGAGCACGAGGCCGTTGGGGCTGATGCCGGTATCGATCAGGCGGTCGAGCCGCCCGGAAGGCGAAAGCCGATAGACACGCCCGGTCGGATCGTGCAGGCCGGTCTGGCCCTGATCCGTAAAATAGATGTCGCCATTCGAGGCCAAATGCAGATCGTTGCATCCCTTGAAGGATTCGGAATTGCGCGCCGTCAGTACCGGGCGCATCCGCCCCGCCTTCAGATCGAGCTCCATGATGCCGTGGCGATAGTCGGCGACGAAGATGCGTCCGTCGGAACTGACCTTCAGGCCGTTGGGCCAGCCGTCATATTCTATTACCAGCGACCATGCGCCGTCAGGCGCGATTCTGAAGATGCGTCCGAACGGGATGTCGACGATATAGAGATTGCCGTCGGCATCGAATGACGGACCCTCGATGAAACAGTCGGTGGGCTGACCGGGCCGGTTGGCATCGGCCCAGTCCGTGCGGACGCCGTTGCGCCGAAAAGAATCCGGCATCGCCGAAAATACTTCTGTCGCAATCAGCCGCGGCGGAGCATCCAGATACATCATCGCGTGGTTTCACCCTTGGAAGAACGAGGCGCACCATAAATGAGCACATCAGCGCAGTCGATGTCTCCTCGCGCCAGGGCTTCTGCGACAATATGCAACCTCCTGCGCAAACAACCTGCGTTGACAGCGCATGATGTTCTTGTCCCGATCCCGCGGCGTGCTATGAATTCGCCAAAGGCACGCGCTCGGCGACCGCCGACGCACCCGCCAAAATAATCATCGCCGTCAAAGGCGGATTTCCAGGGAGGATATCGATATGGCTCATTTCGGCCCGACCCGGCGTTCCCTATTGC
>JAQGKJ010000413.1 GCA_028290165.1 Bradyrhizobium sp.
GCCTTGACGTCGTCGCAGGCCTCGGAAGAAGCGGCGCCATCGGCGCAGCCGGACGCGCCCGCAACCGAGGCCGCCGCGCCGGAGGCGGCGCCCGCGCAAGAAGCTCCCGCCGCACCCGCCACACCGACCGCGGCGGAAGCCGCGGCGACGGCCACCGCCGCGCTGTCTCCCGACCAAACGCAGTTGCAGTCGATGGCGCGCGATCTCGCCAGCGCCGGGCAGGAGATCGAGCAGCTCAAGGCCAGCATCGCCGAGCTCAAGGCCGGCCAGCAGCAAATGTCGCGCGAACTGGCCAAGGCCTCCGAGCGGCCGCGGGCGCCGGCGCCTCCGCCGCACGCCGCCGCGCCAGCGCAAAGACCGCCGCCCCGGCAAGCCGCCGCGCGCACCTACCCGCCAGCAGCCCCCTACATGCCA
The DNA here is from genome assembly GCA_028290165.1 of Bradyrhizobium sp. The sequence goes on from JAQGKJ010000413.1 coordinate 415, forward strand.
CCGCCGCAAGCGGCGGCCCCGCCGCCCGATCCGTCGGTGCCGCGGCCGCCGATGCCGGTGCGGTAAAGCGTAAGTGGGAGATTGAGATGGATGATCGAACCGTGCGGGTGGCGCTGGAGCGCCATTGGGATGCTTCGGACGCGAGCAATTTCAAGGTCGAACATGAAATCTACCGCGTGGATGCTGTGCTTGATTATCCGCAATCGGGAGAGCGGATCCGCGGCCGGCACAACATTCAAGAGAGCCGATTCGTCCAACCAAACAAGAAGCGCTTTACGGTCCGGCGAATTATCGGCAGCGGCGATCTCTGGGTCACTGAATTCATCCTGACCTATGACGGCATACCATCTTACGCGGTGAGCATCATGGAATTCCGCGAAGGACTGGTGGCCAACGAGACGCAATATTTCGCCGATCGGTTTGACCCTGCACCCTCGCGTGCGCATCTTGTTGAGCGAGTGGGCGAAATCACGTCGTTCTAAATACATCGCCGAGGAGAACCCGGATCGGCGTTGGTGCAGATGAGATTTCATTAGGGCTTGTCCCCCGGCGCCCGTGCCGGACGCATGCCCTCATCGTATCGCCCGCGACCATGCCGAAGGCGTTGGCTGACTGTGAAGTATTTTATATTCCTCTGTTCTCGGCGCGGGCTAAGATAGCGGAAAGCTTCTTGCTTGAAGGAGGCATCCGATGCTCGCGACAACCAAATGGAACTCCCGATATAACGCGCGCGAATGGGTGACGATGGCTGGGGCGCTCGTCGTCCAACTCAGCGCACTGAATGCATTACGGCAGAGGGGTGAAAGCAAACCAAGGCAGCCACTCTGGAAACGGTTCGATGAGACCCATCATTGGGACTCGACCGCAGAGGAATGGGTCCCCAACGATGATCGGTGACCGTCCAACGCATTATAGGTCCCGCTCACACTACATCTTTGGGCTGCCGTACGGAAGAGACGCTAAGGCCTGAAATTGGCACTTACGAGACCTCTGAGTTCAGGCGAATGTCCGCTTTGCGCCCCATAGCAGAAGTCACCATGGAGATCCTGCTCTTGCGACTTCCGAGAACCGCGATGACGATCGTGCTTGCTCCCGCATCGTAGGGGCGGGCTTACTCTAAACGGCTAGGGGACCTGCACAGGGGTTAATTGCGCCAACCCAAGCTTCGCACGGGCGGCGTCGACGGGCCCTGTTGAACAAGTTTTCCGCGGGCGGCCGACCGATCTCGGCTTGACTCTCAAAGGCATTTTTAAAAGCGGTCAGCAATGCTCACCCATCGGCGCTTCCTTTACAGTTGGCCCCAAAGCTTGAGCGCTGGCGGATGATTGAATTGTGGGCATCGACTGACCGCTTCCGTCCGGACGCGCCGATGCACTGACCTGGGCAGCCCTGGCGTTCGCAAAGAGCGCGAGCGGGTTTCCAATGGATACGATCGCAAACACGCTTGCTGCAGCCGCGAAAACCAGAGCAATCGTCGTAAGAACAGCAATTTTCCTGATCCCCGACCGCTCGAGCTCTTCGGCGCGCTCGGACAGAAAGAGAGGAAGCGGATTGCTCTGAGCGAAGCGGTCTTACGTCGCCATCGGTTGAAGCCTCCAGCTTCCGCGCAAAGGCTGGTCCGCAAGCAAGAGCTGTTCAAGGCTCGGCTGGTGAAAGGCTCCTGTGGATAAAACCGAAACCGCTCTCGACTCTGGCGCGGCGGCTGCACGCGACGTTCGTCGACCAGACCTAATTACCAAAATTCACTGTGTCGCAGAATCATAATGACTCTGACAAAAGAAAAAGATTAAGCTGTGGATAAGGAAGTCGAGAACGTTGGGTCGATATTGCTAATCCAACATCTCCCTCTGCTGACAGAGTGGGCAGTCAATGGGGAAGTGTCATGCGAGCTACAAATAATTTTGCTGCGCAGGAAGGCATGTGCCGTGAGCGGGCTGCAGTCGCCAAAAGAGAAATGGAATACTGGCTCACAGAAGCTGAGGAATGGAAAAAGCTCAGGGACTCGTCTGACCCGTTCAAAGAAAGCATTGCCGTCCAGCTCGACTGGTGCGCCGACTCCAACAGCCACTAAACTCCAGGGGTTCGCGATAGACGACGCCAAGTCGCTCGGTTGAGAGTAACTCCAGCCGCGACAACCGTTTTCTGTGGCGCTGAGTTGTCAGAGATCGACGCCAATAACGCCGCTCGGGTCGTGCCAAACCACGCTTGGTCGGCCGTGGTTGGGTCTATTGTTGCTCTCACGAATGCCGTTGCTGTTTGGGCGTCTTATTCGTCAAGCCAGCCTTCTGCGCGGGCCGCCGTTCGAAACGTCCGCCACGCTTGAATTTCACCCGCTTCCGACATTCCCGCATGATTGAGAGCTTGCTTCGCCATCTGCCAATGCGGTTTGTTTCGATAGGAAAGCCGCATATACATCATAAAGGCATAAGCGTCGTCGGCGCTGCGTATCTGCTTGGCGCCGGACTCCGCTTTCAGTCGAACGGGATTAAAAGCCATCCATATGAACTGTCCCGGCATATTGGCAAGAGGATGGCAGCGGCCCCATCTTGATCGGATAAGGTCAAATGCGGATCAGCAAGCGCTGCATGTCCAAGCTCCGCAAAGCTTATGTATCCAGAATGTCCGATGTGTTGAGGGGCTGGTCGACCTGGGCGAACCATTCAGCCCGGTTGGCGGCGCGGCGGCGGCCGCGCGGATCGAGTGGAAGTTTCAGCTGGAGCAGCAGGCTGGCGACCTCCTCGCGCGCTGTCGCGTGTTCTGTGGTCGGAGCGGTGCCGGGCGTTGTCTCGTCGAAGTCATCGAGCGCGGTGAGCCCGCGCGGGAACAGCTCCCGATAAATCACGCGTTCAGCAAGACCATCGATCGAGCGGAAGCCGAGCCGGAACGACAGATCGTCGAGGAGTTCGGCGACGCCATGGTTGTTCTGCGACGCTTGCGTCGACAATCGGTCGCGCACCACGATCCAGTCGGCGCTGACGCCGTCCAGCTGCCGGCGCTTGCGGCGGGAATCCCTTACCATCTCCGCATAGTGGCCTTCGCCGATCACCGACCAGGTCATGGGGTCGACCGTCCCCAGGACGTCCAGATCCATAAAGCTGTCGTTCAGTGGCGTGACAAGCGTATCGGCCATCGCATGCGCAAGCCGCATCAGATAGCTGTCGGTGCCCGGCGTGTCGATGACGATAAAATCGTGGGACTTCTCGACTTCGCTCACGACATCGAGGAACCGGGAAAATTCCACCGATTCATTGTCGGCGATCTGCATGCTGTCGGCCAAATCGATCAAGCGATGATGCGGGAGTTCGAGCGCGTGGCCGGTACGGCGGGCCCAGGCGCGCCGGTTTTCGATGTAGTGGGTTAAGCTCCGCTGCCGGCCGTCGAGATCGATGGTGGCGACGCGTTGACCAGCCTTGAGCAGGGCGACGGCAATATGAAGGGCGATCGTCGACTTGCCCGATCCGCCCTTGTCGTTACCCAACACAACCACGTGGGCATGCGTTGCCGTCGCCTGCAACAACATCTTTTCCCCCTTCGACCGGGGTCAAAGCGGCAAAAATTGCGCCTGCCTGAAAAAATGGTTTTGGCCGGTTTGCTCCGCAACCGAAGGACCGGATTCCGCGACGTTTTTTTTGCTCACAAAAGCGATAGGTGAAGCGCCGGATCACTTCCCCAGCCGTTCGGACCGTTCCAGGTCGAGCCGGAACCTGCCGATACACCCGGTCGCGCCGGAACGATCGCGGCACATCCCTGTTGGCGCCGCATGACCCAGAACAACACCCCAAACCAACCCCAAAGCCCGACCCCGATTTCCCGTCGGCCGGGCCGCCCGCCGGGGCTGATAGAACCGGAGAAGACGCCGGGCAGGAACGACGATCCGAACCCGGCTCCCACCGGCTGAGCCGCCGCGCGGATTCGTCGCCGTGGCTGAATCAGCGAGTGCCTGGAACGAACGACTCTCGAGGGAACTTGGTTTGGGGCACCGACGCCTTTCCGCCGATTAGCGTCCGGTGTTGAAGGGCGGCCCCAGCCTTATGCCCCGCTGGGGCCGTTTCCCTGAGAGAACCGTGAAATCGGCGCGGAACGGATTCCCGGCTTCGGCGTTGCCTCGGTATAGTTTGGCCCCTCAAGCAGAACTATACCCGCAACGGCCCCAGCACTCCCCCTGTTGGGGCCGTTGCCTTGTTTGGCGCCAGGGCCGCGGGTGGCCCGCCGGGGTAGCCGGCCGTTGCGCGGACAAGCCAATTTTGTGAGCAGAATCAAGCTGATTTGCCCGGTCCAGTCTCGATTGAAAAAATATTCCGCTGGTCCCGTCGGGCAAATCAGGGGCACTGATCCGCGCGTCCCGTCCCACAGAGGGGCGTTGGCCAACGTCATCAACGCGGGGCGGGATGCGGTGGACGCGGAAGCGCTGTGAGACGAACAGCGCGGATGCGG
>JAQGKJ010000451.1 GCA_028290165.1 Bradyrhizobium sp.
GCACATCACGCTGCCGCTGATCTCGATGGCGCTCGGGGCCTTCGCCACCATGACGCTGCTGACCAAGAATTCCTTCCTTGATGAAATCCGCAAGCAATATGTCATGACCGCGCGCGCCAAGGGCTGCAGCGAACGGCAGGTGCTCTACAATCACATCTTCCGCAACGCCATGCTGATCGTGATCGCGGGCTTCCCCGGCGCGTTCATTCACGCTTTCTTTTCGGGCTCGCTCCTGATCGAGACCATCTTCTCGCTCGACGGGCTCGGCCTGCTCGGCTTCGAGAGCGTCCTGAACCGCGATTATCCCGTGGTGTTCGGAACGCTGTTCATCTTCTCGCTGGTCGGCCTGGTCGTCAATTTGATCTCCGACCTCGCCTACATGTGGATCGATCCGCGGATCGATTTCGAGGCGCGGGAGGTCTGATGACAATCATCGCGCCACCGCCGATCGAAACCAAGACGCCGTCGCCGCTCGGCGAAGTCGTACCGATCACGCGCCATGCGTTCGCCCCGTCGCCGCTCAATCGCCGCCGTTGGCAGAATTTCAAGTCGAACCGCCGGGGTTTCTGGTCGTTCTGGATTTTCCTGATCCTGTTTTTCGTCTCGCTGTTTGCCGAGTTGATCGCCAACGATCGTCCGTTCCTGATCAAGTTCGACGGACATCTGTATTTCCCGGCCTTTGTCAGTTATTCCGAGACCACTTTTGGCGGCGATTTCGAGACCGCCGCCGACTATCGCGATCCATACTTGCAGAAGCTCATCAAGGACAAGAACGGCATCATTGTCTGGCCGCTGATCCGTTATTCCTACGACACCCACAATCTCGACCTGCCGACTCCCGCGCCGTCAAAGCCGACCTGGATGCTGACGGAAGCCGAATGCAGGGACGTGGTGCAGCGCAAGGGTCTGAACAGTTGCCGCGACCTCGAATATAACTGGCTCGGCACCGACGATCAGGGCCGCGACGTGGTGGCGCGCCTGATCTACGGCTTTCGCATCTCGGTGCTGTTCGGATTGAGCCTGACCCTGATCTCGTCGATCATTGGCGTCGCCGCCGGCGGCGTGCAGGGCTTTTTCGGTGGCTGGATCGATCTGGGGTTTCAGCGCTTCATCGAAGTGTGGAGCGCCATTCCCTCGCTCTATCTGTTGCTGATCCTGTCCTCGGTGCTGGTGCCCGGCTTCTTCGTGCTGCTCGGAATCCTCCTGCTGTTCTCATGGGTCTCGCTGGTCGGCCTGGTGCGCGCGGAATTCTTGCGCGGCCGCAATTTCGAATACATCACGGCGGCCCGCGCGCTCGGCGTGTCCAATGCCGTGATCATGTTCCGCCACCTCTTGCCCAACGCGATGGTCGCGACCATGACGTTCTTGCCGTTCATCGTCTCTTCGTCCGTCATGACGCTGACCGCGCTGGATTTCCTCGGCTTCGGCCTGCCGCCGGGCTCGCCGTCGCTCGGCGAATTGCTGTCGCAGGGCAAGGCCAATGTGCAAGCGCCGTGGCTCGGTTTTACAGGGTTCTTCGCGGTCGCGATCATGCTGTCATTGCTGATCTTCATCGGCGAAGCCGTGCGCGACGCGTTCGATCCGCGCAAGACGTTCAGGTAGACGCGCATGGACTCGATCAACCAGCCCCTGCTCGACATCCGCGATTTGTCGGTGGCGTTTCATCAGCCAAGCGGCGCTTCCGTCGCCGTGGATCACATTTCCTATGAGATCAAGCGTGGCGAGTGCGTGGCGCTGGTTGGAGAATCCGGGTCCGGAAAATCCGTCAGCGCGCTGTCGATCCTGAAATTGTTGCCGTATCCGACCGCTTCCCACCCCTCGGGCAGCATCCGCTTCAAGGGCAGGGAATTGCTGGCGTTGTCGGAACGCGAAATCCGCGGCATTCGCGGCAACGACATTTCGATCATCTTCCAGGAACCGATGACCTCGCTCAACCCGCTGCATACGATCGAGTCCCAGATCGGCGAGATACTGCAGCTTCACCGCGGCATCAGCGGCACGAAGGCGCGGGTGCGGACGCTCGAGCTGCTGACGCAAGTCGGCATTCCCGAACCGGAAACGCGGCTTGCGAGCTATCCGCATCAATTGTCCGGCGGCCAGCGTCAGCGCGTCATGATCGCGATGGCGCTCGCCAACGAGCCGGACTTGCTGATCGCGGACGAGCCGACCACGGCGCTCGACGTCACCGTGCAGGCGCAAATCCTCACTCTGCTGGCGGACATTCGCGCGCGGCTCGGCATGAGCCTGTTGTTCATCACCCACGACCTCGGCATCGTGCGCCGCATCGCCGACGTGGTCTGCGTCATGAATGGCGGCAAGATCGTCGAGCAGGGGCCGGTCGAGCAGGTTTTCACCGCGCCAAAGCATCCCTACACCCGCGCATTGCTGGCCGCCGAGCCGAAACCCGACCCGGCGCCACCGCGGCCCGGTTCTCCGGTCGTGATGTCATCGCGCGACCTGAAGGTCTGGTTTCCGGTCAAGCGCGGCCTGCTGCGCTCCACCGTCGGACACATCAAGGCGGTCGATGGCGTCTCGCTGTCGGTGCGCAAGGGCGAGACGCTCGGCGTGGTCGGCGAATCCGGCTCCGGCAAGACCACGCTCGGGCTTGCGCTGCTGCGGCTGATCTCCTCCGACGGCCCGATCGTGTTTCTGGGCAAGGATATCCAGGGGCTGCGCTTCAAGGCGATGCGGCCGTTCCGCCGCGACATGCAGATCGTGTTTCAGGATCCGTTCGGCGCGCTGAGCCCGCGCATGTCGGTCGGCGACATCGTGGCCGAAGGCCTCAGCGTGCATCAGCCACAGCTTTCGCCAACCGAACGCGAAGCGCGCGTCATCAAGGCGCTGAAAGATGTCGGCATGGATCCGGCAACGCGGTTCCGTTACCCGCACGAATTCTCCGGCGGCCAGCGCCAGCGCATCTCCATTGCGCGGGCGGTGGTGCTGGAGCCGAATTTCGTCGTGCTGGACGAGCCGACCAGCGCGCTCGACATGCTGTTCCAGGCGCAGATGGTCGATCTGTTGCGCGAATTGCAGCGCAAGCGCGACCTGACCTACATGTTCATTTCGCATGATCTGCGCGTGGTCGCCTCGCTCGCCAGCCATCTGATCGTGATGCGCCACGGCAAGGTGGTGGAGGAGGGGCCGGCCTCGGAGCTGTTCAAGAATCCGAAGAGCGATTACACCCGCGCGCTGTTCG
>JAQGKJ010000454.1 GCA_028290165.1 Bradyrhizobium sp.
CGGCTCGGTGCTGACGGCGCCGGCGGTCGCGATCGCGCGCGATCACAAGATGTTCCTGGTCGACCAGACCGGCACCGGCGCCAGTTTCTTTTCCAAGGACAATCCCTACATCGCGCTGATGGCGGACCCGGTCTCGACCGTCTGGCCCAAGCCGGTTGCGGATTTCATTTCAAAGGATGGACCGGGCCTTGGCATCAAGAAGGTCGCTATTCTCTACTCGACCAACGAATTCACGGGAACGCAGGCCAATGCCTTCCGTAAATTCGTCAAGGATTCCGGTGCGCCGATCGAGATCGTCTACGACCAGGGTATTCCGACCGAGACCACCAACTACACCGTCATCATCAACAACATCAACAATACGCAGCCGGATGCGGTGATCCACTTCGGATACGCGCCGAACGATATTGCGTTCCTGCGCAACGTTCAGGACGTCGGCGTCAAGTTCAAGATGCTGTTTGCCATCTATGCCGGCATCGAGACCGAACTGCTCGAAAAGAACGTCGGTGCCAAGGGACTTGAGCACGTCTTCACCTATGTGCCGCCCTCGGAACTGGACTATCCGGTCAATTTCGGCATGACCATGAAGGACTACAAGGCCGCCTGGGACAAGAAATATCCCGACGGCAAGATCGAATTCGGCTTCAATGCCACCGCCGGATATACCACCGGCCTCATCATCGAGAAGACGCTCTCGGTTGCGACCAGCCTCGATCAGCTCGAACTGCGCCGCGCGGTGTTCAGCCTGTCCGGACAGCTCAAGACCCTCGACGGCACCTTCGAACTCGACGAAACCGGCGGCCAGATCGGCGAATTGACGCCACTGGGGCAACTCGAGCTCGACGATCACGGCCATATCAGGTTCGTCTCGATCTATCCGCACGAGACCGCCACCGGCAAGCCGGTCTATCCGCGTCCATGAGGCGGTGGCGGATTGCGAAACGGATGCCGGGGGCGAAGCGCCGATGCTGACTTACGCGCTCGTCGCCGGCGTCCTGTTCGGTCTGTACTTCAGCCTGGTCGGGATCGGCCTCAACCTCGTGTTCGGCGTCATGCGCATCGTCAACCTTGCGCATGGCGATTGTCTGATGCTCGGCGCTTTCATCGCCGTCGGCGTCGTGACGCTCGCCGGCCTCGATCCCTTGTTTGCGGTGCCACTGGCATTCGTGATTTTCTTGTTGGCCGGCCTGCTGCTGTATTGGGTGCTGGTGCCGCGGCTGCAGGGGTCGGTCAATCCGGAAATGCTGTCGATCATCCTGTTCTTCGGGTTGTCGCAGGTGATCGAGGCTGTCACCACGATCTTCTTTGGCACCAGCGAGCGCTCGATCCAAAGCCGCGCGCTCGGCACGGTCTTTTCGACGATCAAGGTAAAACTGTTCGGCGGCAATCCGGATGGCTCGGGACCAATCCAGATCTTCGGCCAGGGATTTCCGGCCTCCTGGGTGATCGCGGCGATCACCAGCCTGATCGCGATTGCGTTGGTCTATGTCTATTTGTACCGAACCCGGCTCGGCACCCTGACCCGCGCCGTGATGTCGCGGCGCGACGAGGCGTTGGCAACCGGCATCGACGTCGATCGCGTCTCCGCCGCGGCGTTCGGCATCGGCCTCGGGCTTGCCGCGGTGGCCGGCGTATTCGCCCCCTTCATGTTCGGATCGGTGACCCCTGCGTTCGGCGCCGATGCCACTGTCACCTCGTTTGCCATCGTCGTGCTGGGATCGCTCGGCAATCCCCTTGGCACCGCACTCGGCGGCGTCGTTTACGGCGTCTGCTACATGCTGGTGCAGACTTATCTCAGTTCCTGGGCAGACCTGCTGCCCTACGTGCTGTTGATTTTCATCCTGCTGCTGCGTCCGAGCGGCCTGCTCGGAAGGCGGGTGCGCGTTGCCTAGTGCGCTCAAACACACGCTGTTCATCGCCGTGCCGCTGCTCGCCGTCTTCGCGGTGTTGCCGGGCGTTTACCAGAACCATCTGCTGCTGTTCAATTTTGTCATCTTTCTCATTCTCGCCCAGGGCGTGAACATCATCTATGGATTCACCGGCTACCTGCCATTCGGCTATGTCGGTTTCTTCGGCGCCGGCGCTTATGGGTTTGCGATCCTGGTGATGCACTATCAGGCGCCAGCAATCCTCGCGGTGCTTGTCGCCGGCCTGGTCGGCGTCGAGCTCGGGTTGTTGCTGACGCCGCTGTTGCGTCTCTCCGGCGCTTACTTTGCGATTGCCAATCTCGCGGCGTCGCTGGCGGTGCTGCATTTCGTCGCTAATCCCGCGCTCGAGGACATCACGCGCGGGCCCTACGGCGTCTCGCTCACCGGCACGTTCAATCCGGCGCTGGCCTATACCGCCGCACTCGTCGTGCTGGCGCTGACGTTGGGTGCGGTCGTGTTCCTGAAGAACTCCCGCTTCGGCCTCGCATTGCAGGCAGTGCGGGAAGATGCCGTCAGCGCGTCGATGGCCGGTGTCAATGTGGTGCGGATGCGCGTCATCGCGTGGCTCGCTTCCGCGCTAGTGGCGGGCCTCGCCGGCGGCGTCTACGCCTGGTATGTCTCGGTGTTTTATCCCGACAATGTCTTTAGCGGCGAATTCAGCATTTTTGCCATTGTGTTTGCGCTGTTCGGCGGGGTCGCCACCATCTGCGGACCGATCGTCGGCGTCATCATCCTCTATGGCATCTACAATTTGATCGGCTTCACCACGCCGCAGTATTTCCAGTTGATCTATGGGCTGTTGATCATGGGGCTGGTGCTGTTTCTCCCGGCGGGCCTAGTGTCGCTGGCAACGAGAAGGGGATGGCATGTCCCCTGAAAACGCCCCCATTCTCAATGTGACAAAACTGACAAAACGTTTCGGCGGATTTTATGCGCTCGACGGCTTGAGCTTCCATGTCGCGTCCGGCGAGATCCTGGGATTGGTCGGTCCCAACGGCTCCGGCAAGACCACCGCGATCAACGTGATCTCCGGCCTCTATGCGCCCGACGGCGGCGAGGTGATGCTGGACGGCGTGTCGATCGGCGGGGTCGCGTCGCACAGGCTGGTCCATCGCGGCATCAACCGCACCTTCCAGATCCCAAAGCCGTTTCTGTCGCTGACGGTGCGCCAGAATATCGAGGTCGCGCTGGCCTATGGGCGCGCCGCGGTGGCTCCGCCCGCGATGGCCGCGCTGCTCGACGAATACCGGCTCACCGACGTTGCCGACCGCCCGGCGACTGACCTCAACAACGCGCAGCAAAAAATGCTCGATCTGGTTCGCGCGCTCGCCACCCGTCCGCGGCTGCTGCTGCTCGACGAACTCGCGGCCGGCCTCAACCCAGCGGAACTCGACTGGATCGCCGAGCGCATCAAGGCGCTGGCGCAAACTGGAATCGCGATCATCGTCGTCGAGCATCTGATGGGATTTATCGAACACATCACCGACCGCGTCATCGTCATGAACGCCGGAAAGGAGATTTTTGAGGGCAAGCTCGCGGTCGCAGTTCGGGTGCCGCAGGTCATTGAAGTGTTTTTGGGAGGCGAGCATGTCGCCTGAAGCAGCACCCTTGCTGGAGGCCAAAGGCGTCGACGCCGGCTACGGCACCATGCAGGTGCTGTGGGGCGTCGATCTCGACGTGCGCTCAGGCGAGACCGTGCTGCTGCTCGGGGCCAACGGCGCGGGCAAGACGACCTTTCTCAAATCGCTGGTCGGCCTGATCGAGGCGCGGCATGGCAGCGTCAAACTCGCGGGCGAGGACGTGACGCGGATGCGCTCCAGCGACCGGATGCGGCTCGGCATGACCTACATGTCGGAACTTGCGGTATTTCCCGACCTGTCGATCGAGGAAAACATACTCGTCGGCGCGCAGGCGCTTGGCCATGCCGATCCCGGCGCGCGCGCCGAGGAACTCTACGGCGTATTCCCGGCATTACGCGAAAAACGCCGGGCGCCGGCGTCCAGCCTCTCCGGCGGTCAGCGCAAGATGCTTGGGATTGCAAAAGCGCTTGCCGCCGAGCCGCGGTTGTTGGTGATGGACGAACCCTCGGCCGGGCTGTCGCCGCTGTTCGTCAAGGAGGTCATTCGTATCTTGAGCGATTTGCGCGGACGGGGGTTGGCGCTCTTGATCGCCGAGCAGAATATCGGTTTCCTTGAGGTGGCGACGCGCGTATTTGTGCTGGAAGGAGGGCGCATCCGCTTTTCCGGCACGGTCGCCGAAATGACCGACAATGAAGCGCTGCGGCGCGCCTATTTCGGGCTCAAATGACGCGGACGATCAGGATAGGTTCCGGTGCCGGCTATTCGGGCGATCGCATCGAGCCCGCGGTCGAACTCGCCGAAAAGGGCGGCATCCAGTATCTGGTGTTCGAGTGCCTGGGCGAGCGCACCGTCGCGCTGGCGCAGCAGGCGCGCATAAAGAACCCCGACGGCGGCTACGATCCGCTGCTGGAGGAGCGGATGCGCGCGGTGCTGCCGGTCTGCGCCGCCAGGGGCATCAGGATCGTCACCAATATGGGCGCCGCC
>JAQGKJ010000504.1 GCA_028290165.1 Bradyrhizobium sp.
GCAGCCGACGCGGCTCGAAATCGAAATTACCGAGACGGTCCTGCTGCAGAACAAGGAAGCGACGCTTGCGGTGCTTCACCAGTTGCGCGCGCTTGGCGTCCGGATCGCGATGGACGATTTCGGCACCGGGTATTCTTCGCTTACCTATCTTCAGTGTTTTCCGTTCGACAAGATTAAGATCGACCGGTCGTTCGTCAAGGACATCACGGAGAACACCGGCTCGCTCAATATCGTGCGGGCGGTCGCGGGGCTCGCGAACGGAATGGGCATGACCACCATCGCCGAAGGTGTGGAAACCGAAGAACAGCTCGAGAAGATCAAATCCGAGGGCTGTACCGAGATGCAGGGATTCCTGTTCAGCCGGCCGCTGCCCGCAGCCGAGATCGAGCGGCTGTTCCTTTCGCGCCTCAAGGCGCAAGAGGCTCCCGGCCGCATTGTCGCGGCGTGACCAGGGCAGCACCCGCTCCGCAGAGGCGCACTAACTGATTGGCCGTCATTCCCCGATGTGCAATTCCACATCGGGGAATGACGTTGGTCAAAACTCCCGTGCGATCGTGGCCAGCATCTCCAGCAGCGCCGCGCGGTTGGCGGGGCCCAGCAACTCATTGAGACGCGCTTCGTGCTTGGCGGCGACCAGTTTCTTGGCGCGCGCCAGCACCGCCCGGCCCTTGTCGGTCAGGACAAGGATGTGGGAGCGGCGATCGTTGGTGGAGCGTATCCGCGCGCAGAGATCGCGGCTCTCCAGCGCATCGAGCATCGCCACGAAATTCGGCCTGAGGATGCCGAGCGTATTGGCGATTTCGGTCTGGTTGCGTCCCGGATTCTTGTCGAGCAGCAGCATGACCGAGAACTGCGCCGGCGTCAGTTGCAGCGGCGCGACGCAACGCAGGAAATCCTCGAAGACTTTCAACTGCGCGCGCTTGAGCGAATAGCCCAACAATTCCGACAATTCGCCGAGCTGCAGGGCCGTGCTTTCCGCCGGCCCCTCGGCAGTCTCCTTGCTGGAGCGGGACGCCTTGGCAGGATCGACGGTGGCGGTCTTGGAAACAGTCATCGCTCGAGGCTCGCAATCCCGTTAGATTGAAACGCCTGCTCGGAGTCGCGCCGGCAGTGATATTATATTTGATAATTGTTATAATATAGATTATATTTGATAATCGTTATACGATATATCAAATATTTCACAGCAGGTTCAACTGCGGTTTTACGACGGCCAGGCGGCCCCCTAAGGTCGCGATCGGTCCGACGCCTGAGGGGAGCGCCCGGTCTTGAACACGACGATCATGCTGTTCCTGGTGCAGGACGGCATTACCAACGGCGCGATCTATGCGTTGCTCGGCCTGGCGCTGGTGCTGGTGTTCGCCGTAACCCGCGTGATCCTGATTCCGCAAGGCGAATTCGTCACCTATGGCGCGCTGACCTATGCCTCGCTGTCGTCGGGCCAGATTCCGGGCACCGCGCGGCTGGCGGTGGCGATGGGCATCGTGGCGTTTGGGCTCGACCTGTTCTCGGCGCGCAAATCGCTGCGGCTGCGGCTTGTCGGCCGCGCATTCGCGGTCAATATCATGCTGCCCTCGGTTGTCTTTGCCCTGACATACCGGCTCGCCGGCCAGCATCCCCCTATCGCCGTCAACATCGCGCTGTCGCTTCTGATCGTGGCGTCGATCGGGCTGTTTCTCTATCGCATCGCGTTTCAACCGATTGCGCACACCTCGGTGCTGGTGCTGTTGATTGCCTCTGTCGGCTGCCATCTGGCGCTGCAGGGTTTTGGGCTGGTGTTTTTCGGCGCCGAAGGCCAGCGCGGCCCGACGATTGCGGATGCGGCCTTGACCGTCGGCCCGTTGCGCTTCACCGGTCAGAGCCTTGCCGTCTACGCCATCACCATCGCCTTCATCGTCGGCCTGTGGCTGTTCTTCGGCTTGACTCTCACCGGCAAGGCGCTACGCGCCACTGCCATCAATCGCCTCGGCGCGCGGCTGGTCGGCATCCGGACCTCGCTGTCGGGACAGATCGCCTTCCTGCTGGCCTCGGTGATCGGGGCGATCTCGGGAATTCTGATCGTGCCGATCACGACGCTGTATTACGACACCGGCTTCCTGATCGGCCTGAAAGGCTTTACTGCCGCGATCATCGGCGGTCTCGTCAGCTATCCCCTGACCGCGATTGCGGCGCTGGTGGTCGGGTCGGTCGAAGCCTTTTCCTCGTTCTATGCCAGCAATTTCAAGGAGGTCATCGTCTTCACGTTGATCCTTCCGGTTCTGTTGCTGCGGTCGCTGGCGGCGCCGGCGGTCGAGGAAGAAAAGGATTAACCCTCGATGACGGAGCGACTGCCCATCCTCGTGTTCGCGCTCGTCATGATGGCGGTCCCGTTCGTGCCGGGCATGCCGCCGTTCTGGATCGTGCTGCTGGACAATATTGGGCTTTCCGCGCTGGTGGCGATGGGGCTGGTGCTGCTGACCGGCGTCGGCGGCCTCACCTCGTTTGGCCAGGCGGCGTTTTGCGGTTTTGGGGCCTACACCACGGCGGTGCTGACGACGGCCTACGGCGTTTCGCCGTGGCTGACGCTGCCGCTGTCTCTTTTGGTGAGCGGCGTCGCCGCGGTGCTGCTCGGCCTCGTCACGGTGCGGCTGTCGGGCCACTATCTGCCGCTTGGCACCATCGCCTGGGGTCTCGGCCTGTTTTATCTGTTCAGCAAGCTCGAATTCTTGGGGCGCAACGATGGCATCTCCGGCATCCCGCCGCTGTCGATCGGGGCTTTCCGGATGATCGATCCCGGAACGATCTATTTTGCGATTTGGACCGCGGTATTGATCTCTGCGCTGCTCACCATGAACCTGCTGGACTCGCGCACCGGCCGCGCCATCCGCGCGCTGCGGCGCGGGCATATCGCCGCCGAAGCGTTCGGTGTGCAGACGCCGCGCGCAAAGCTCCTGGTCTTCATCTATGCGGCGGTGCTGGCCGGCCTCTCCGGCTGGTTCTATGCGCATTTCCAGCGCGCCGCCAATCCGACGCCCTTCGGCGCGCAGGCCGGCATCGAATATCTGTTCATCGCGGTCGTCGGCGGCGCCGGCTATGTCTGGGGTGGCGTTTTGGGCGCTGCCATTGTCGTCATCCTGAAAGAGATCCTGCAGAGCTATCTGCCTTACGTGTTCGGAGGCCAAGGCCAGCTCGAGACCATCGTGTTCGGAATCTTGCTGGTGGTGCTGCTGCAGCTGGCGCCAACGGGGGTCTGGCCCTGGCTGATGGCGCGGTTGCCGCTCAAGCCAAGCCGCAGGCGGCCCGATACGACGCTGACCTTGCCGCCTCGCACGCGGGTGGCGGGTGCTCCCAGCGTACTCCTGCACATCGAGAAAGCGCGAAAGCAGTTCGGCGGCGTGATCGCCGTCAACGACGTCTCCTTCGATGTCCAGGCCCGCGAGATCGTTGCACTGATCGGCCCCAACGGCGCCGGCAAGAGCACGACCTTCAACCTGATCACCGGCGTGCTCACCTCGTCCGGCGGTACTATCTCCGTGCTGGGCAAGAAGATCGACAACGCGCCGCCGCAAGAGGTTACAAAACTCGGCGTCGCCAGGACCTTCCAGCACGTCAAGCTGGTGTCGGATATGACCGTGCTGGAAAACGTCGCGATCGGCGCGCATCTGCGCGGCCACTCCGGCGCCATTTCCAGCATGCTTCGTCTCGATCGCACCGACGAGGCAAGATTGCTGGCGGAGGCGGCGCGCCAGATCGCGCGCGTTGGCCTGTCCGACCAGATCGACGCGCTGGCGGGCAGCCTGTCGCTGGGCCAGCAGCGCATCGTCGAGATCGCGCGTGCGCTGTGCGTCGACCCGATGCTGCTGCTGCTCGATGAGCCGGCGGCAGGACTGCGGCATATGGAGAAGCAACGATTGGCAGCGCTGCTACGCACACTGCGCGACGGCGGCATGTCGGTGCTGCTGGTGGAGCACGATATGGGGTTTGTGATGGATCTCGCCGACCGCATCGTGGTGCTCGACTTCGGCACCAAGATCGCCGAGGGCAGGCCGGAGGCGATCAAGACCAATCCCGAGGTGATCAAGGCCTATCTCGGAGCGGCCGCCTGACTCCCGGCATGAGCGCGCTGTTGTCAGTGTCGTCGGCGCACGTCGCCTATGGCAAGGTCGAAGCCGTCCGCTCGGTGTCGCTCGACGTTGCCGACAACGAGATCGTCACCATCATCGGCGCCAACGGCGCCGGCAAGACCACGCTCTTAAACGCCATCATGGGGATCCTGCCGCTGAAGGGCCGCGTGACCTTTGCCGGCACCGATATCGCGCAGCTCGAGATCGAGGACCGCGTCGCGGCGGGCTTGAGCCTGGTGCCGGAGCATCGCGAGCTGTTCGCCACCATGAGCGTCGAGGACAATCTGCAGCTCGGCGCCTTCCGGGTCGCCAAGGCGACGGCGGCCAACTCGTTCGAGCGGGTCTACACGCTGTTTCCGCGGCTGAAAGAGCGGCGCAAGCAACTCGCAGGCACCCTGTCGGGCGGCGAGCAGCAAATGCTGGCGATGGGCCGTGCGTTGATGGGCGCGCCAAAGCTGTTGATGCTGGACGAGCCCAGTCTTGGGCTGGCGCCGATCATCGTCGCCGATATCTTCCGCACCATCGGCGAACTGCGTGCCGGCGGCGTGTCGGTGCTGCTGGTCGAGCAGAACGCGCAAGCCGCATTGCAGATCGCCGACCGCGCCTATGTGATGGAGCTCGGCGAGTTCATCCTGAACGGTCCGGCAAAGGAGATCGCCACCAACGCCCGCGTCGCGGCGAGCTATCTCGGCTTTCAGCACGAAGGCGAGAGCGCGATCTAGAGTTGAACCCTGCCAATGACCCTCAGCGTCATGCCCGCGCTTGTCGCGGGCATCCACGTCTTGCTTTTCTTTGAGGCGCCAAAGCCGTGGATGGCCGGGACAAGCCCGGCCACGACGATTAAAATCGAGCTTCAGCCGCTCACATCGCAGGGACGTACTTGCCGTCCTTCACGGTCAGGATGATGCGCGAACGGTCGTCGAGGCCGTAGCGGTCTTTGTCGGTGAAATTGTAGACGCCCTGGCTGGCGGCGATTTCACGTTCGGTCATGAAGGCCTGACGGATAGCCTCGCGGAATTCCGGCGTGCCGGGTTTTGCCGTCTTCAGCGCAACCGGGATGACGCGCTCCAGCACCTTGAAGGCGTCATAGGAATGGCCTGCGAACTGGCTGCGGCTGTTGGGGCCGTACTTGGCTTCATAGGCGGTGTTGAGCGCGAGACCCGGCTTCTTGGTCAGCGCGCTGTCTGCTTGCGTCTCCGGCGACATCACCGGACCCGATGCCATGATCACGCCTTCCGCCGCCGGACCCGAAATGCGGATGAAGTCCATGCTGGCGGCGCCGTGGGTCTGATAGATCAGGCCCTTGTAGCCGCGCTCGCGCAAGGCCGTCTGCGGCAGACCGGCCGCGGTGCCGGAGGCGCCGACCAGGACCGCATCGGGGTTAGCGGCAACGAGTTTCAAGACCTGGCCCGCGACGGAGGTATCCGGCCGCGCAAAGCGTTCCTCGTCGACCAGCGTCATTCCCATCGGGACGCCTTGCGCCTTGAAATCGTTGAACCAGAGGTCGCCGTAAGAATCCGAGTAGCCGATATAGCCCACGGTTTTGACGTTATGCGCCTTCATGTGCTCGTACAGCACCTTGCCCATGATCGGAACCGGCTGCGGCATGTCGACCGACCATTTTGCGCGCTCCGGCGTGATCGGAAACGGCGCCAGACCGATATGGGGAATTCCCGCCTCGTTGGCGACGTTGGACACGGCGATGGCCGGGGGCGTGGTCGAGGACCCCATGATGACGTCGGCCTTGGACTCCGAGACGAAACGGCGCGCATTGGTGGTGGCGTTGGTCGGATCGCCGCCGTCGTCGAGCACGATGAGCTTGAGCGGCACGCCGGCGATCTCCTTCACCACGAAATCAAGCGCGTTGCGCTCGGGAATGCCGAGCGCGGCCGCAGGTCCCGTGGTGGAGATCGAGATGCCGATGGTGATTTCATTGGTCTGCGCCATCGCGGGCAACCCCGGCAGCGCGAATGACGCCGCGATGACCGCCGCGGACAGATAAAACTTTTTCATTGATTCCTCCCTTGGATATTGTTGTTCAGTCTCTTTGTTTTGAAGATGATCTTTGTTTGAGCATGATCTTTTCAGAAAGCCGGTGCCCACTCTTCCTGATCATGCTCTAGATCAAAATTCGATCGGCAATTCAGCCCCTTCTTTAGGCGATGCGCTGATTAGAGTCAGCCCCGCATGAACTTCGCAATGATCTCCTCCGGTACCGCCGCAGATTTCAGCCGCGCGGCATCGTCGGGGTGGCGCCCGACCAGCACGCGGGTCTCGAAGGCCTCGATCGCCAGCGCCTCGCCCTTGAACACCTTGTGGGTCACCTCAAAACTCGAGCGCTTGAAACTCTCGACCCTGCTTTCGATGGTGATCCAGTCGCCGTGGGTGGAGGCGATGTAGAACTTCGCCCGCGTGTCCACCATGGGAATGCCGACCAGGCCGTATTTCCTGATGATGTCTTGCTTGGAGAAGCCCGCGGCCTCGAACAGGATCGAGGTCGAGTCGTCGAACATCTCGAAATAGCGCGGATAATAGACGATGTTGGCGGGGTCGCAGTCGCCCCACTGGATCTGCACATTCCTGCGATTGACGAACATGGCGTTCACCAAAGCCTGATGTTGGAATAGCCGGATTGAACCACTGTGGTGCGGCAAAGACAGTCAACTCCCTCTCCCATCGTGAGAGGGTTGGGGTGAGGGGTAACGGTGGTCGCGATAGACCTTAACCCCTCACCCGATTTGCTGTGCAAATCG
>JAQGKJ010000507.1 GCA_028290165.1 Bradyrhizobium sp.
TGTTGGCGGTCAGCGCGGTCATCCCGAAGCCGCCGATAATATAGGCGGAGCCGTCGATGCCGCCGAAGCGCTGGTAGATCGCATTGGTCGCCGGGAGGTTGTAGACCAGCGTCATGGTGCGCGCGCCGTCGCCGCCCCAGTCGAAGCCGACCGAGGGGCCCTGCCAGTAGACCCGCAAATCGCCGGCATTCTTGGTGTAGAGCGTGCCTTCGCCGTAGCGCAAGCCAGCGACAAAGGCGCCGGAGCCTTCCTCGCCCAGGATATAGCCGTTCGGCAGGCCCCATTGGCTGACCGCGCGCTCGATCACGGAGGCGAGCCCCCGCGACACGTTGCCAAAGAACTTGTGCCCGGCGCCGACCAGTTCGTCCGGGCCGTAGGTATAAGGACCGGGCTGGCGTTGCGGCGGCGGCAGCGGCGCCTCCTGCTGGGCGGAAGCGGGCACGGTCCAGCACATCAGCGCGGCGAACGTCACCGCGGCAAGGCGTGATGCGAAAGTCATAAAAGAACCCCTGCGTATCGAATCCTGGCCGCCGCCTTAACCTGATGCCAACAAGCACGGCTTTAGGTTGCGCCCAGTGTCCCCCGACTCGGATGTTATCGGCATCAACTATGACGGCACAGCGGCAGGAAAGAAACGGCCATCGTTTCGGAATGCGTTTCCGCCCCGGAATAGCCGTTATATCTTTGTTGGCGGGCCTCTTAGGTCTCGCCGCGCTGGCCTGGCTGCCGCCTGCGGCCCGGGCCGCGACCACCGAGCGGGTGGTGGTGAACCGCTACACGGGTCTGGCGATCGAGGGGTTCGACCCCGTCGCGTACTTCGTCGATGCCCGCCCAATGGTCGGCCGGCCTGACTTCGAGGCGTCGGAAGCCGGCGCGGTCTGGCGTTTCCGCAACGAGGGCAATCGCGCGTCCTTTGTCGCCCACCCCGAGATTTACGGCCCCCGGTTCGGCGGCTACGACCCGGTCGATCTGGCCCGCGGCGTCACGGTGGCCGGCAACCCCCGGTTCTGGCTGGTTTCGGGACAACGGCTTTATCTCTTCGGCCGCGAGGAAACCCGCGACGCCTTCGTCGCCGATCCCGAGCGCTCGCTGCCGGAGGCGAATTCGCAGTGGCCGTTGCTGGAGCAGGGTCTGGCGCAGTAGTCACCGCACTGCCTTCGGATCGCCCCAGGCGATGAATTCCGGCACGATAAAACCTTGGCCTCCTCTGCCGAATTGCAAGTCGGCGCCCTTGGTATCCGTGATCCTGCCGCCGGCCGCGGTGACGACCGCATGTCCCGCCGCGACATCCCATTCGCTCGTAGGCGCAAGGCGCGGATAGATATCGGCACGGCCTTCCGCGACGCGGCCGAACTTGACCGCCGAGCCGAGCGCCTGCCGGACCGCGCCGGGTCGCTCCGCGATAAAGGCTTCAGTGCGAGCATCGCCGTGGGAACGGCTGACGGCCACAATCCAGGGCTCGCCGCGTTTCGGGAAGGAGCGGGTATGGATCGGCTCGGCCCTGGACGCGCCCGCCGTCGTCAGCCTTTCCGCGCCGCGACCGACCAGCCCGCGCCAGATCAACCCCAGCGCCGGCGCGCCGATGATGCCGAGCAGCGGCACGCCGCCCGTGACCAGCGCCAGATTGACCGTGAACTCGTCGCGGCCGGCGACGAATTCCTTGGTGCCGGCGAGCGGATCGATCAGGAAGAAGCTGCGCTCGTAAGGCGGTCTTGCCTGATCGATGCGTTCCTCGGACAGCGCCGGAACTTCAGGTGCGATCCGCGCCAGGCCTTCGGCTATGATCCGGTCGGCGGCCAGATCCGCGTCCGTCACCGGCGATCCGTCGGCCTTGCCGTCGACCCGCATCGCGCCACGGTTGACGGCGAGAATGGCAGCCCCGGCCCGCACCACCAGATCGGTCAGGGGTTCAATTAGCGCCGCCGCGGCATCGCGGTCGATCACAGGTCCGGAGGAATGTGCCTTATTCATGGGCGGGTCTCATGGACGGATGGTCTTTCTCTTATGCGGTTGCGGCCCCCGTGTTGGCAGCACGCGCGTCAGCAGTGTATCAAGCCCGCTAAGCATGCGTGATTCGCCGTGACCGCGCTTTCGCGGATTTCAGGGAATATCTGATGTCTGGCACCTCGTCTCCCGGTCCTGTCCCCGACGCCCTCGAACTGGCGGCGCTGTTGTGTTCGCGGGTTTGCCACGATCTCATCAGTCCGGTCGGCGCCATCGTCAATGGACTTGAGGTCCTCGACGACAATCCCAAGCCGGAAGACCGCGAATTCGCGCTCGAACTGATCCGCAAGAGCGCCAAGACAGCCTCGGCACGACTGCAGTTTTGCAGGCTGGCGTTCGGCGCCGCGGGATCGTCGGGCGCGCAGATCGACCTTGGCGATGCGCAGACCATGGCGCGCGGTCATCTCGAGGACGCCAAGACCACGATCGCGTGGAATCTGCCGCGGCTGCTGTTGCCGAAAAACCGCGTCAAGCTGCTGTTGAACATGATGGTGATCGCGCAGCAGACCATTCCGCGCGGCGGCGTGCTGACGGTCGATCCGATCGGCGAAGGCGAGCAAATCGGCTTTCGCGTCGCGGCGAGCGGGCTCAACGCCCGCATGCCGCAGAATATCGCCGATCTCTTGAACTCAGGCTCGGCCCCCGATGCTCATGCGGTGCAGCCCTATTATACGCGGCTTCTGGCGCAGGCCTGCGGGCTGAAAGTGGTGCTTGCGCCCGACGGCGACGCGGTGGTCGTGACCGCTTCTTGAAGCATCACCGCCGGAGTTATGGTTAACCAAGGGTTTACAGGCGGCCCACGGATTCGGTCAGGCTGCCTTATCTATTTGTTGAGCCCGTTCTTTTCCAATTACTCAACCAATATTAAACGCTTTGCGGAGAAGCTGGCCAAACCCGGAATGGCGTGACGAAGTCGCGCACCCGTGCGTTCGAAGGCCTGTTTCATGGATGATTTGTTGCGCGAGTTTTTGACGGAAACCAGCGAGAGCCTGGATACCGTCGATAATCAGCTGGTGCGGTTCGAGCAGGATCCAAACAACGCCAAGATTCTCGATAACATCTTCCGCCTGGTTCACACCATCAAGGGTACCTGCGGCTTTCTCGGCCTGCCGCGTCTCGAAGCGCTGGCCCATGCCGGCGAGACGCTGATGGGCAAATTCCGCGACGGAATGCCTGTCACCGCCGAGGCGGTGACCCTGATCCTGAGCAGCATCGACCGCATCAAGGAAATTCTCGGCGGGCTTGAGTCCACTGAAGCCGAGCCGGATGGCTCCGATCAGGATCTGATCGTCAAGCTTCAGGAGATGGTGGAGCGCGGCATGAAGGCGATGTCGGAACAAGCCGAGCCGGTCGCAGCGGCGCCAGCCGCTCCCGTCAAGCCGGCGGTCGAGCAGGGCACTCTGGTGCCGCAGGTGCTGGAACGGCAACTGCGTCCCGGCGAAGTGTCGCTGGACGAACTGGAGCGCGCCTTCCGCGAGACCGCCATCGAGGTCGCGCCGCCGCCAAAGCAAATGGCCGCGCCGGTAGCAGCAGCTCCTGCGCCTCCGAAGCAGGCCGCGCCCGCGTCCGAGCCTCGCGCGGCATCACCCAAAGAGACAAAGTCTGTTGCGAAAAGACCATCGGCCGATCCGGAGGCTCCCGACAACGACCGCGTCGCCAACCAGTCGATCCGGGTCAATGTGGATACGCTGGAACATCTGATGACGATGGTCTCGGAGCTGGTGCTGACCCGCAACCAGCTGCTGGAGATCTCCAGGCGCAACGAGGACACCGAGTTCAAGGTGCCGCTGCAGCGGCTCTCCAACGTCACGGCCGAACTGCAGGAAGGCGTCATGAAGACGCGGATGCAGCCGATCGGCAACGCCTGGCAGAAGCTGCCGCGCATCGTGCGCGACCTCTCCGGCGAACTTGGCAAGCAGATCGAATTAGAGATGCACGGCGCCGACACCGAGCTCGACCGGCAAGTGCTCGACCTGATCAAGGATCCCCTGACGCATATGGTGCGCAACTCCGCCGATCATGGGCTGGAAACCCCGGCCGAACGCGCCGCCGCCGGCAAGCCCGAGCAGGGCACCATCCGCCTTTCCGCCTATCACGAGGGCGGCCATATCATCATCTGCATCGCCGACAACGGGAGAGGCCTCAACACCGAGCGGATCAAGGCCAAGGCCATCTCCAATGGTCTCGTCAGCGAGGCTGACCTGGAGAAGATGACCGAGGCCCAGATCCACAAGTTCATCTTCGCGCCCGGCTTCTCCACCGCTGCCGCCATCACATCCGTGTCCGGCCGCGGTGTCGGCATGGACGTGGTGCGGACCAATATCGACCAGATCGGCGGCGCCATCGACGTCAAGTCGGTGGCCGGCGAGGGCTCTTCCGTCACCATCAAGATCCCGCTGACGCTCGCGATCGTCTCGGCGCTCATCGTGGAAGCCGGCGGCGACCGTTTTGCCATTCCCCAGCTCGCGGTCGTGGAACTGGTGCGGGCCCGCGCCAATTCCGAGCATAGGATTGAGCGCATCAAGGACACCGCGGTATTGCGCCTCCGCAACAAGCTATTGCCGCTGATGCACCTCAAAAAGCTGCTCAAGATCGATGACGGCTCCTCCTCGGACCCTGAAAACGGCTTTATTGTCGTGACGCAAGTCGGCAGCCAGACTTTTGGCATCGTGGTCGACGGCGTGTTCCACACCGAAGAGATCGTGGTCAAGCCGATGTCCACGAAACTCCGCCACATCGACATGTTCTCCGGCAATACCATCCTGGGCGACGGTGCGGTGATCATGATCATCGACCCCAACGGTATTGCGAAAGCGCTCGGCGCCTCAGGCGCCGCCTCCCACGAGATATCTGATGAGAATGCCGCGATGCGCGCCAGCGCCGCCGAGCAATTGACCTCGCTTCTGGTATTCCGCGCCGGCTCGACCCAGCCCAAGGCGGTGCCGCTCGCCCTCGTCACCCGGCTGGAAGAGATCGCGGTCGACAAGATCGAGCTCTCCAACGGCCGCTACATGGTGCAATACCGTGATCAGCTGATGCCGCTGGTGCAGATGGCCGGCGTCAGCGTCCAGACTTCGGGCGCCCAACCGATCCTGGTGTTCGCCGACGACCGCCGCTCGATGGGGCTTGTGGTCGACGAGATCATCGACATCGTCGAGGAACGGCTCAACATCGAGGTCACGGGCGGCGGGGAAGGCATTCTGGGTTCCGCTGTCATCAAGGGCCAGGCCACCGAAGTCATCGACGTCGGCCACTTCTTGCCCATGGCGTTTGCCGACTGGTTCACCCGCAAGGAGATGCAGCCCTCGGCATCGGCGCAATCGGTGTTGCTGGTCGACGACTCAGCGTTCTTCCGCAACATGCTGGCGCCAGTCCTGAAAGCCGCCGGCTACAAGGTACGGGTCGCACCCAATGCGCAAGAAGGCCTGTTGGCGCTGCGCTCGGGGCAGCCGTTCGACGTGGTGCTGACCGACATCGAGATGCCCGACATGAACGGGTTCGAATTCGCCGAGACGATCCGGGCGGATGCGCATTTGAGTTCGATGCCGATCATCGCGTTGTCCTCGCTGGTGTCGCCGGCGGCGATCGAGCGCGGCCGGCAGGCCGGCTTCCATGATTACGTCGCCAAGTTCGACCGTCCCGGCCTGATCGCAGCGCTGAAGGAACAGACCGCCGATCTCAACCGGGCGGCGTGAGGAATAGAGCATGACCAGCAAGACCGACACCGTCGAAGGCGCCGTTGCTGAGTACGTCACCGCCGTGATCGGCGGGCAATTGTTCGGGCTGCCGATCTCGCGCGTGCAGGACGTGTTCATGCCGGAGCGGCTGACCCGGGTGCCGCTGTCGTCGAGCGAAATCGCGGGCGTACTCAACCTGCGCGGCCGCATCGTCACGGTGGTCGACATGCGTGCCCGGCTCGGCCTGCCGAAGAACGACAACGGCAAGCCGCCGATGGCGGTCGGCGTCGACCTGCGCGGCGAATCCTACGGGTTGTTGATCGACCAGATCGGCGAGGTTTTGAAACTCGCCGATGACGGCCGGGAGGAAAACCCCGTCAACCTCGATCCCCGCATGGCCAAGCTCGCCGGCGGCGTGCATCGCCTCGACGGCCAGCTGATGGTCGTGCTCGACGTCGATCGCGTCCTCGAAATCGTGCCCGACATGCTGGCGGCGTAACACCGGCGGCAGTCCAGCGTAAACTTGAGTCGCAATGAAAATGTCCCTTTCGGGATTGGGAAGAAGCAGAGGCTAAAATGAGAACATGTCTTGTTGTCGATGACTCCAGCGTCATCCGAAAAGTCGCAAGGCGAATCCTGGAAGGCCTGGATTTCCAGATCGTCGAGGCCGAGGACGGCGAGAAGGCGCTCGAAGTCTGCAAGCGCGGACTGCCCGACGCGATCCTGCTCGACTGGAACATGCCGATCATGGACGGCTACGAGTTCCTCGGCAATCTGCGCCGGATGCCCGGCGGCGACCAGCCCAAGGTGGTGTTCTGCACCACCGAAAACGATGTCGCGCATATCGCGCGCGCGCTTCATGCCGGTGCCAACGAATACATCATGAAGCCGTTCGACAAGGACATCGTCACCGCAAAATTCCAGGAAGTCGGCCTGATCTGATCTGTCCGATTCGATCCGGTGGCTGAACGGCCCTCGGCATTACCGCTTCAAGTGTGCCGCTTTCAGCCGTGTCTGGTGATCAATGAGTGTGTTGACAAGTTCCTCGCCCCAGAATTCGACGCGGCAAGAGCCGTTGCGGGTGATGGTGGTC
>JAQGKJ010000445.1 GCA_028290165.1 Bradyrhizobium sp.
ACTCTGTGGTTGCGCCCCGAGAGCAGCCGCAGGCATTGCGAGGCTTCGTCGACCAGGTTGGCCTTGGGCAGGATGCGGCGGCCGACCGCGACCACGGTGTCGGCGGCCAGAATGAAGGCGCCGCGCAGTTCGTCGTCGAGTTGCACCGATTTGAGCGCGGCGTCGGCCTTGGCGCGGGCCAGCCGATTGGCGCAGGCGCGCGGTAACTCGCCCCGTTTCGGGGTCTCGTCGACGTCAGCGGGACGCAGCGCATCGGGCTCGATGCCGGCCTGGTTGAGCAGGGCAAGACGACGCGGCGAACCGGAGGCAAGAACGAATTTGGGGCGGCCTAGCATGCGGGCTTTTCGGGGGGTGGACGGAAGCGTGAATGCGCGCGGAACCTATCGGAAGGCATAGACTGAGACAACCGGTCATCGCGTTCCCCGCGCACCCATCGTCGTCGTGAACGCGGTGCTTTCGCAAGGACGACATGAAAGCAAACCGTCGCTCGATGCGCCCCCTCTCCCGCTCTTCGCGGGGGAGGGTTGAGGTGGGTTGGGGGCTCTCTCCGCATTGGGACTCGCGGAGAGAGCCCCCACCCGCCTCGCTTTGCTCGGCACCCTCCCCGCAAGCGGGAGAGGGAAGGCCAATGCCGCGTTCGCAGGGACGACGGCTGGGATCTTTGGCCGCATCTCGGCTGCATCACCCATTCGCCGCCCCCACCTTCGAAAACCGCCTGCGGATGCGCATCGACAGGGTATCGCAGACCTCGCGATAGGCTTGCAGCTTCTGCTCGCGATTGCCTTCCGCGCCGGTCGGATCATGCGTCGGCCAGTATTCGACGTCGGCGGCGTGGGTGCGCGTCAATTCCAACGCCCTGTGATGGGCTTCCGGCGACAGCGTGATGATCAGATCGAAATTGAGCCCTTCCCAATCCTCCAATTCCTCGAACGTGATCGGCTTGTGACCGGAAATATCCTGGCCCAGTTCCGCCATCACGGCGACCGCGAACGGATCGAGCTCGCCCTTCCTGACGCCGGCGGATTTCACGTAAAGCGCCTTGGGAAACATGTGCTGCAACAGGCTTTCCGCCATCGGCGAGCGCACGCTGTTCAGGCCGCATGCGAACAGCACGGCCTGGGGAGCGCGCACGCGCGAGGGCGCGTCCATTCGCCTACGCTTCTTTTATCTTGCGCATGATCTGATCCGAAAACCGGTGCCCACTTTTCCGGATCATGCGCTAACCTTTCCAGTGCAGTACGCAGATCAGCGTGAACAGCCGGCGGGCGGTTTCGAAATCGACACGCACCTTGCCCTTCAACCGCTCCTGCAGCGTGCGCGAGCCTTCGTCGTGGATGCCGCGGCGGCCCATGTCGATGGCCTCGATCTTGTCCGGCGTAGCGGTCCGGATCGCCTGGTAATAGCTGTCGCAGATCATGAAATAGTCTTTGACGATTCGCCGGAACGGCGTCAGCGACAACAGATGCGCCACCGCCGGCGTGCCGTCCTCGCGGCGGATGTCGAACATCAGCCGGTTGCCGGTGATGCCGAGATGCAGCGTGAATGGTCCCCCGCTTGAGCCTTCCGGCGCGAACAGGTTTTTTTCGACGAGGTCGTAGATCGCGATCGCGCGTTCGTGCTCGATGTCAGGCCCGGAGCGCCCGATCGATTCCTCGTCGAGCGTCACCGCGACAATGCGGTTTTGCGAATCTTCGTCTGGCGGCGGTTTGGTCATGGCAGATTGAGACGCAGCCCGACCGAACGCGCGTGCGCATCGAGGCCTTCGGCCTCGCCCAGCGTCATCGCCGCCGGACCCAACGCGCGCAGCTGATCCGGCCCGCATTTCAGGATCGACGTCCGCTTCATGAAGTCGAGCACGCCCAGGCCCGACGAGAACCGGGCCGAACGCGCGGTCGGCAGCACGTGGTTGGAGCCGCCGACATAGTCGCCGATCGCTTCGGGGGTGTGGGGCCCGAGGAAGATCGCGCCGGCATTGCGGATTTTCGCCGAAAGCGCCTCCGCGTCCGACGTCATGATTTCGAGATGCTCGGCCGCGATCGCATTTGCCAATTCTATCGCTTCGTCGAGGCGTTTCACCAGAATGACCGCGCCAAAATCGTTCCACGAGGCGCCTGCGATTGACGCACGAGGCAAGGTTGCGAGTTGTGCTTCCACCGCGCGCTCGACGTCGTCGGCAAGCGCCGCGCTGTCGGTGATCAGGATCGACCGCGCGTTGACGTCATGCTCGGCCTGCGCCAGTAAATCGGCCGCGATCCAGCCGGCATTGCCGGTGGCGTCGGCAATGACAAGCACTTCCGAGGGACCGGCGATCATGTCGATGCCGACCTTGCCGAACACCAGCCGCTTGGCGGCGGCGACATAGGCGTTGCCGGGACCGACGATTTTTGCAACCGGCGCAATCGTCGCGGTGCCCCAGGCCAGCGCCGCCACCGCCTGCGCGCCGCCGACGCGGTAGATCTCGGACACGCCGCCGAGGTGGGCCGCCGCCAGCACCAGCGGATTGAGCTTGCCGTCCGGCGACGGCACCACCATCACCACGCGCGCGACGCCCGCGACTTTTGCCGGCACCGCGTTCATCAGCACCGAGGACGGATAGGCGGCGGTGCCGCCGGGAACATAGAGGCCGACCGATTCGATCGCGCTCCAGCGCCAGCCGAGTTCGACGCCGAGCGGATCGGTGAAGCGTTCGTCCTTCGGCAATTGCCGCTGGTGAAAGCTTTCGATCCGGTCGCGGGCGAATTTGAGCGCGTCGAGCGTCTTGACGTCGCAGGCCCTTACCGCGGCGTCGACTTCGGCCGGGGTGATGCGCAAAGTACCGGGAGTGAGATC
>JAQGKJ010000579.1 GCA_028290165.1 Bradyrhizobium sp.
GGTGGTGCTCGAACCGCACCATGGCGACTCGCCATTCAACTCGCAGATGGCGCTGCAAGGCGGCGGCTCCGGCCCGTTGATGCAGTAACCGGTATCGGTTCGACGGCCGATGCGATAGACGAGATCAAAAGCGCCGGTTTTGCCGGCGCTTTTTTGTTGGCGGCTTGTTGGCTGGCGGCTTGGTCGCAGCGGGCGCCGGCTCGTCGGCATCGGACTTGGCGGCATCGGACTTGGCGGCGGCCTGGCGTGGCGGCGCTTCATCCGGCCGCCCGGCCGGCAGCAGCGGCGCAACCTGCGGCAGCGGGTCCCACACGTTCCACTGGCAGATTTTGTAATTGTTGTGCCGCTCCATCAGATCGAGATGGATGTGTTCCTCGTGATACCAGTCCGAGCCGGGCCCCAGCACCGTCGTAAACCGCGTGCACACCGAATGCAGCACGCTCTCGCGCAATTCGCGCGCCGCCGTGCGGTCGGTCAACGCGATCGACTGGCCGTTGGCGAGTTTCAGGGCACGGACGTCGAGCGCATTGGCGCGGCCGTGTTCGGATAGTGGAGCGCCAGACACGCCGTTGCGGCCGCGGCAATCGTAGGAGTCGAAATTGTCGAGATCGCTGATGACGCTGCCGAGGTTGTTCGCCAGCGGCGCCATGTCGGTTCGGATCCAGTCCGCAATCGCCGACGCCATCTTGCAGCGCAGGATCGCGGCGGGCTTTACCGAAACCACGTGCTTGTCCGGCAGCACCACGGCCTCCAGCCGCACCAGGTCCTCGCCGCCACAGCCGCCGGCGCCATGGATGTCGGGAATGCTGGGGGCGATCGCGATCTCTTCTGTCAGCGCCAGCCGGCAGGCCGAGGGTGGCGGCGCGGGCGCGGCCTGCTGGGCCGGCTTCTCGGCCTCGGCCGGCGCCTGTTTTACTGGCCCGGGCTTTTCGCGCTCGGCTAGAGGCGCATCCGCCGGACGGGGTTTTGGCAACGGCACCGCCGGCGGGAGCGCGGCCCGGCGCGGCTTCGGCCGGTGGCCCCCGAACAGGTCGCCCCAGGGCGCCTGCGACCAAACGGCGGGCCTTCGCGCCGCTTTGGCCGGGCCGGTTTGCGCGCAAAGCAGCAGCACGGTTACCGCGGTAACCATTATTGCCGTTTCGCCGCAGCCCAAACCGCCAAAAGGCCATTTGCGGTGTGCTTTCCACGCGCTAAAGTTCATGCCAATTCCTTGAGGAATAGGATTGGGAGGAACGTTTCTATGCGCGGATTGATGCAAGACTGGCCTTTACTTGTTCATCGGATTCTCGAGCACGCCGCGACAATTCATGGAACGCAGGAAGTTGTCACCCGCTCGGTCGAAGGCCCCATCCACCGCACTAATTACGCCGAACTCCACAAGCGCGCATTGAAGGTGTCGCAACGGCTCGATCGCGACGGCATCAAGCTCGGCGACCGCGTCGCCACCATCGCCTGGAACACCTGGCGCCATCTTGAAGCCTGGTACGGCATCATGGGCATCGGCGCGATCTGCCACACCGTCAATCCGCGGCTGTTCCCCGAGCAGATCGCCTGGATCGTCAACCATGCGCAAGACCGCGTGGTGATGACCGATACCACCTTTGTGCCGATCCTGGAAAAAATCGCCGACAAGCTGCCCAGCGTCGAACGCTACGTCGTGTTCACCGACAGGGCGCACATGCCGCAGACCACGTTGAAAAACGCGGTCGCCTATGAGGACTGGATCGCGGAGGCCGACGGCGACCTCGAGTGGAAGACGTTTGACGAAAATACCGCTGCCGCGATGTGCTACACCTCGGGCACGACCGGCGATCCCAAAGGCGTCTTGTATTCGCATCGCTCCAACGTGTTGCACGCGCTGATGGCCAACACCGGCGATTCGCTGGGGGCCAACGCTGGCGATACAATGCTGCCGGTGGTTCCGCTGTTCCATGCCAACAGCTGGGGTATCGCTTTCTCCGCACCCTCGATGGGCACCAAGCTGGTATTCCCGGGCGCCAAACTCGACGGCGCCTCGGTGTTCGAACTGCTCGAGACCGAGAAGGTGACGCACACCGCCGGCGTGCCGACGGTGTGGCTGATGCTGCTCAATCATATCGCCGCCAACAACCTGAAACTGCCGCACTTGAGATTCGTGGTCTGCGGCGGCTCGGCGATGCCGCGCTCGATGATCAAGTCGTTCCTCGACATGGGCGTCACCGTGCGTCACTCCTGGGGCATGACCGATATGAGCCCGATCGGCACGCTTGCCGCGCTAAAACCGCCGTTTGACGAACTCAAGGGCGAGGCCCGGCTCGACATGCTGCAGACCCAGGGCTATCCGCCGTTCGGCGTCCAGATGAAGATCACCGACGATGCCGGCAAGGAATTGCCCTGGGACGGCAAGACGTTTGGCCGGCTAAAGGTGGCGGGCCCCGCGGTGTCGAAGGCCTATTTCCGCGTCGACGCCAATATTCTCGACGACGACGGCTATTTCGACACCGGCGACGTCGCGACCATCGACCAGCACGGATACATGCGGATCACCGATCGCTCCAAGGATGTCATCAAATCCGGCGGCGAGTGGATTTCCTCGATCGAGCTGGAAAATCTCGCGGTCGGGCATCCGGCGGTGGCGGAAGCCGCCGTGATCGGCGTCCATCATCCGAAATGGGACGAGCGTCCGCTGCTGATCATCCAGCTCAAGCAGGGCGCGAGCGCGACGCGCGAGGACATCCTGGAATTCATGGACGGCAAGATCGCCAAATGGTGGATGCCCGACGACATCGCCTTCGTCGATGCCATCCCGCACACCGCGACCGGCAAGATCCTGAAGACCGCGCTGCGCGAGACGTTCAAGGCCTATTCGTTCCCGAACGCGGCGGCGTGAACGGCGGGTCTTACTTCCCTTCTCCCCTTGTGGGAGAAGGTGGCGCGGAC
>JAQGKJ010000581.1 GCA_028290165.1 Bradyrhizobium sp.
GAAGGCGTCAACCACCAGCCGCTTCTGGTCCGAAGCGATCACTTCCTGCGACGGATCTTCCAGATCGAGGATGCGTTTGTCGATCGAGATCACGGTGTCGATGAACGGCGCCTTGAAATGCAGGCCCGGCTCGGTGACGACGCCGACCGGCTCGCCGAGCCGCACTACCAGCGCCTGTTCGGTCTGGGCCACGGTAAAGACCGAGCTGTAGCCGACGATGACGATGAACAACAGGATGAACAGCGCAACGATACCTGTGACTGGGGACCTCATCGGGTTGCTCCGCTCTGCTGTTGCGGCTGGCCGGTCGTCGCCGGCGGCTGACGCCGGGGCGTCAGCTCGCTCAAGGGCAGATATGGCACGATGCTTTGCGAGGACGACGAACCGCCGCCGTCATAGACCAGCTTCTCGGAACTGCCGAGGATACGCTCCATCGTTTCCAGATAGATGCGCTGGCGGGTGACGTCGGGCGCCTTCCTGTATTCGTCGTAGACCTTCAGGAAGCGCGCGCTCTGGCCCTTGGCCTCGGCAACCGCCTGCTGCTTGTAGCCTTCGGCGATCTGCAGGATCTGCGCAGCGCGGCCCTTGGCATCGGGAACGACGCGGTTGGCATAGGTTTGCGCCTCGTTCTGCAAGCGCTCGAGATCGGCGCGCGCCGCCTGCACGTCGCGGAACGAATCGATCACCTGCGCCGGCGGGTCGACTTTCTGCATCTGCACCTGTTGCACCAGGATGCCCGAGCCGTAGTTGTCGAGCGTCTTCTGCATCAACTCCTGTACGGCGGCCTCGGTGGTGGTACGGGCGCCGGTGAGGATCGGCTGGATGTTGGCTTTGCCAACGGCCTCGCGCATCGCGCTCTCGGCGACCGCTTTCACGGTGCCTTCGGGATTCTGGATGTTGAAGAGATAATCGGCGACGCCTTTCGGCTTGATCCGCCACAACACGGTGAAATCGACGTCGACGATATTCTCGTCGCCGGTCAGCATCAGGCTTTCTTCGGGCACGTCGCGCATCGTCCGGCCGCGCCGCGCCGGGTCGTCGATCAGCGTCATGCCGATCGAGAGGGTGGAGACACGCAACGCCTTGGGCAGCAGCACGGTCTCGATCGGATACGGCAGGTGATAGTTCAACCCGGGCTGCGCATCGCGCACATACTTGCCGAAGCGGAGCACGACGCCGAGTTCTTCCGACTGGACGCGATAAAAGCCTGACATGCCCCAGATCGCCAGCGCGACCAGCAGCACCAGCGCAACGCCGACCCCGCTGAAA
This sequence comes from Bradyrhizobium sp., assembly GCA_028290165.1. Next base: position 1,270 of record JAQGKJ010000581.1, read on the forward strand.
TAGCCGCCCGGCAATAGCTGCTGCAACCGGTCCTGCGCGCGGCGCAGAAGATCTTCCAGGTCAGGCGGCCTTGGCCCGACCGGTTGCGGGCCGGAGCCCCATGGCCCTTTCGGGCCCGAGCCCCATGGGCCTCCGCCTTGATTCTTCCACGGCATTGATAGTCTCCTTCGCGGGGTCTCCGGCCAAGCCGCCCGACCCCGCACTGCACGGCTTTATAGGGGACCGCCCCGGCCCTTACAACGCAAGCTTCGTGCTCGAAGCAGCTAAGCCCGAACCCGCAATTGTCAATGTAAACATCGTTAATGCGGCTTGCGCCGACGATATGTCACATAGGAAAACTCGGCGCTGTCGTCCGGACCGGCCGGATTCTGCACGCGCGCAACCTCTTCCCAGTCAGCCGCATCAATTGCGGCAAAACAGGTATCGCCCTCGGGCCGGGCGTGAACTTCGGTGATTTCCAGACGGTCGGCGTAAGGCATCCATTGCCCGTAGATTTCCGCCCCGCCGATCACGGCGATTTCAGTTGCCGAACGCCGCAGCGCATCGCCAGTCGCAACCGCGCGGGCGTCAGCGAAAGACGTTGTCACCACTGCTCCCGCAGCGCGAAAACTTCGATCGCGCGTGACCACGATATTGGTGCGGCCGGGAAGCGGCCGGCGCAGCGAAACAAAGGTCTTGCGGCCCATCACCACCGGCTTGCCCGTCGTCAGCATTTTGAAGCGCTGCTGATCGGTCTTCAGCCGCCACGGAATTGACCCGCGCGCGCCGATCACGCCGTTGTCGGCAACTGCGACGATGAGGACGACTTCCATCAGCTCGTCCCCGCTGCAAGCGCCGTCAGCGCCGGACCGTCGAGCCGGCAAATGGTCCACTCGTCGAGCAGGACGGCGCCGAGCGATTTGTAGAATTCGATCGCCGGCGTGTTCCAGTTCAGCACCGTCCACTGCAGTCGCGACCAGTCATTCGCCACGCACTCCTTCGCGAGATGGATCAGCAACCCCTTGCCGATACCCTTGCCGCGCTGCGCCGGGCGCACGAACAGGTCCTCCAGATAGATGCCGGGCCGGCCGGTGAAGGTCGAAAAATTGTGAAACCAGATCGCGAAGCCGGCCGCCTCGCCGGCCCATTCCGCAATCTCGCAGTACAGCTGCGGATTGTCGCCGAACAACGCCGCATCGATCATCGCTTCGGTCGCTTCGACCTGGTGGTCGAGTTTTTGGTACTCGGCAAGCTCGCGTATCAAGGACAACACGAGTCCCGCTTCACCTGGACGCGCACGGCGGATGGTGAGGGACATTCACTCGCTCACACCGCGACCTCCGCCTTGATGTGCGGGTGCGGGTCGTAGCCCTCGAGCACAAAGTCCTCAAAGCGGAACGCGAAGATGTCCTTGACGTCCGGATTGAGCTTCATCACAGGCAACGGCCGGGTCGGACGTGTCAGTTGCAGCCGGGCCTGATCGAGGTGGTTGGAATAGAGATGCACGTCGCCGAAGGAGTGCACGAAGTCGCCGGCTTTGAGGCCGGTCACCTGCGCCACCATCATGGTCAGCAGCGCATAGGAGGCGATGTTGAAGGGCACGCCGAGAAACACGTCCGCCGAACGCTGGTAAAGCTGGCACGACAACTTGCCGCCCGCGACGTAGAACTGAAACAGGCAATGACAGGGCGGCAGTGCCATCTTGTCGACGTCAGCCGGATTCCAGGCGCTCACGATCAGCCGCCGCGAATCCGGATTGCGCCGGATCATGTCGATGACACTGGAAATCTGGTCGATGCTGCGTCCGTCCGGCGCCGGCCAGGAGCGCCACTGCGATCCATAGACCGGACCGAGATCGCCATTGGCGTCAGCCCATTCGTCCCAGATCGAAACGCCATTGTCCTTGAGGTATTTGATGTTGGTGTCGCCTTTGAGAAACCACAGCAACTCGTGCACGATCGATTTCAGCGGCAGCTTCTTGGTGGTCAGCATCGGGAAACCTGAGGCCAGATTGAACCGCATCTGGTGGCCGAAAATCGACAAGGTGCCGGTGCCGGTGCGGTCATGTTTTTCCGCGCCGTCCGAGAGAATCCGTTCGAGCAGATCGTGGTACTGATTCATGGCGTTAGCTACAGGTGCCTTTCGAGCCGGCGAATTTAGCCGCTGGACCGGCCCATCCACAGCGACGATTCGGCCGATGAGATCGATTATACCCGAAAAAATGAGCATCCGGCCACAAACGACAAGGGCAGAACCCGCGTTCTGCCCTGTCCTCAGCCGGCTAGCCAGGCCGGTTCAATTGGTTACAGGCTTAAGAACCGGTGTCCACTTGGCGATTTCGCTTTTCACCAGCGCTCCCAGCGCCTCCGGGGTTCGTTGCGCCGCCGGCGGGATCACGCTGCCGAGATCGAGCAGGCGCTTGCGAACGCCTTCATCATCCAAAGCCTTGACCGTCGCCGCGTTGAGCGCGGCAACAATTGGCGCCGACGTTCCCTTTGGGGCGAAAATCGCGTTCCACGCCTGGGCCTGGAACGCCGGCAAGCCGGCCTCCGCAGTGGTTGGAACGTCAGGCAAGGATGGATTGCGCCCGGCCGTCGCGATCGCGTAGGCCTTGATGGTGCCGGCGTTGATCTGCGGCACGGCGTTGACGATTTGGTCGCACATGTAGTCGACCTGACCGCCTACCAGCGCGTTCATCGCAGGACCTGTTCCATTGAAAGGAACCCCGGTCGGCTTGATGTCGAGGATCGAATTCAGGAGCTGGCACGAGACATGCGAAACCGAGCCGACGCCGGCATGCGCGGCATTGACCTTGTCGGTGTTGGCCTTCACGTAAGCGATGAACTCCTTGAGATCCTTGGGCGGAAAATCCTTGCGCGCGAGAATCAGGATAGGGGTCCCGGCCAACAGCGCGACCGGCTCGAAATCCTTTTCGGGATGATAGGCGAGGTTGGGGTAGAGCGGGACCGACGCCGCATGGGTCCCCATATGCCCGGTAATCAGCGTATAGCCGTCGTTGGCGGCGCGCGCGGCGCGGGTGGTCGCAGTGGTGCCGCCGGCGCCGACCACATTCTCGATGATAATGCTCTGGCCGAACGTCTGCGCCATATTCCCGGTGACGATGCGCGAGATGACGTCGGTCGGACCGCCCGCAGCGAACGGCACGATCATGGTGATACTGCGGGTTGGATAGGCCGGTCCCTGGGCCTGGGCGACCGTGCCAATGCCGACAAGTGCAACCAAGCCGCCGCTCGCAAGCATGCGTGTGTACATCTTCATCAGATTTCTCCGAGAACGCCCGTTGCGCGAATGCCGGCGCGAACCGGCATGCGCAACATCATACGACACCGCTCCCGAAGTCGATGCGACTTCGGGATGCGGCGCTCCGACGCATGTCAGGTCTCGGATTCCACGAACACTTCGTCGCGTTTCTTGCGCAACGAGGGCAACACCGCCAGCACCAGCAGGAACGCCGCGGTCGCCATCAGCACCGCCGAGAGCGGCCGGGTCACGAAAACCGTCCAGTCGCCGCGCGAGATCAACAGCGCCCGGCGCAGATTTTCCTCCATCAGCGGCCCGAGTACCATCCCCAGCAGCAGCGGCGCCGGTTCGAAATCATGCTTGATCAGCCAATAGCCGAGCAGCCCGAACGCGCCGGCAAGGACGACGTCGACCGGC
>JAQGKJ010000585.1 GCA_028290165.1 Bradyrhizobium sp.
GGATTTCGAGAACCGGCCGACTCCGCAATTGCCGCCGAAGTGTCGACCAGGGCCAGCAACGCTATCGTCGCAATCAACTTTCGCATGATGGGTCTCCCAAGTTGGTTGGGGCCCCCACTCCAAATCATGGTGAGGGGAATCTTGATCACAAGGCGCGGCAAGCCTCACGTTTTGTTCAGATGGCAGCGCGCGGGCGCACGCCGGATGCATTGCCGCCGCCGCCGACACGCGCGGCGAAGAAACATCGGCATGACGGGTGAGGCTGATGTAGGTCAGCAATCCGCCGATACCATTAAATTGAATTTTAGGAATCAGAGGCCCAACACAAGCTCATGCATTCGTGTTGAAAGTTGAGAGCGGCCGCTACGTGATTCAGGCCTCCAAACTTGGGGCCTCGGATCATGCGCTACGAACGCACTGACCTAGGATGGTTCGTCATCGGTAGTTCGCAACAGCCCCAGACGTTTGCCGAGCCAGCTTGTGGTCGGCGCCTGGATCAGGATGGTCATCAGAATGGCGATGAAGGTGACGGATGCGATCATCCTGGCGCCGGGCGCGTTCATGCCGAGTAACAGGCCGGCCAGCGCGCCCGGAATGACGCCGGTCTCGCGCGTCCAGCACATGAACAGTATCTCGGCGAAACTCCATCGCGCGCGCCGGTCCGGGAGCGCGCAGGCGAAAACCGTCAGCGGGCGGGCAACCAGCATCAAGACGGTGACGACGATGACGCCGCCGAGCCAATATTTGCTCATCAACGTGAAATCGACCTGGGTGCCGAGCAGGATGAAAATGAACAGGCGCATGATGAACGCCGTGGTCAATACAAATTCGTCGAGCTTTTGCGCTTCGCCGGCCTGCATCTGGAAGCCGAACGCCTCCTTGTTTCCGAGCACGATGCCGAAAACGAACACCGCCATGAAGCCGCTGGCCTGCAGACCGGAGGCCGCGAAGTAGGCGCCGATCACGGCCACCAGCGTTACCACAGGCGCGTATTCCGCCAGGAACGCCCATTTCTCATGCGCGATCAGAAAGGCGGCGAGGTATCCAAGCGCAACGCCGGCGATAATGCCGACGACGGATTGCTTGAGCAGATCGAACAATGAGGCGATCAGCGAGAACTCGCCGGTCCCCGTCGCCACGCCGAGCACGGTGAAGGTGAGGATCGCGCTCATAGCGTCGTTGAACGCGGATTCGCTCATCACGGTTTGGGCGACGCGGTCGCGAATGTGCACCTGCCGGAAAATCGGCACCAGCGTGGCCGGATCGGTCGAGGCCAGCGTCGCGCCGAGCAGCAGCGCGACAATCCAGGGAGCGCCGAGAACGTAATGCGCGGCAATCCCCGTGACGACGGCCGTGATGACGACGCCGACCGTTGAAATCGCGACAATGGTGATCCAGACCTGTTTGAGGACCCGGAGGTGCAGCGAAGCGCCGCCATCGAACAGAATATAGCTCGCGCCGAACAGCAGGATGATCTGGTTCAGCGCCGAATCCGCCTTGATGTCGATCAGCCCCAGCGCTTCCGGGCCGATCGCCATGCCGACCACCAGGAACACCGCGACATCGGGAATCCTGATCTTCTGTGCGAGCAGGCCAGCGACTGTGCCCACGGCCAGAATCAGCCCGCAGGACAGCAGCGTGTGCTTGGCGATCTCGAGCGAAGCCGACGTTTCCACGCCGCGACCAAGCGCTAGTCGTAAACGTGGATGATCCGGCGGGTCTGCGGATGGTAGATCACCGCGCGATTGTTGACGATCGCGTAGTGGTGTCCGGGCACGCCGTATTGCACGGGCACCGGATAGGATTCGTAAGGTCCCGGCCGCAGCTCCCTGCCGACCACGACTTCATCGTCATACCGGTGGTAAGGGCGGGGTTCGCGATAGACGTATCCCCGCAAGGGCTCGCGCTGCTCCATCGGCACCACACCGGTCGCGACCGCTGCGCCAACGACGAGGCCTGTCACAACGCCCGCCGCCACCGCAGCATCGCTTTGCGCCAGCGCCGCACTCGACGTCATCGCGCCGCCTAGCGTCAGCGTTATGGCAAGAATTCGTCCCAGCATGGAAATCTCCCTGATTCGCAGACCGGACAGTAACCCGGATTGGCGACGGCTCCACCATGCCCAGCGGATCGGCGCGATGCAACTTTTGTCTGGCCGAGGCGTGAGTAGAATGCGCCGATGATATTGCTGGAGGTGATTATGGCTCACGTGCCGCCGCTTCGGGGCTGGCAGGCACAGCCCGCTGTGCGGTCAGCTTCCGCACCATCGGCTTGAGCAGCTGCGGCGACAGATAGATCGGGAATTGGGAGAGCGCGAAATACAGCCACGTCGTCCCCGGCAGCACGCCGTCGGTCGCGGCCAGCATCAGGCCCATGTTGCGCTGGGAGACCATCAAACCGAGCGCGAAGGCGCGCTCATTTCCGATGCGGCGGAAAATCAGCACGGTGATTCCGAGCAGCGCGAAAAACACCGCAAACGCCGATATCGCCAATTCGATCGTCCGCACAGGATCGGCCCAAAGGTTGCCACCGACCGAGCCCATCACCGCGGCGACGAAGACGAACAGGATCAGAATATTGACCCCGTCGATCGCGCTCCTGTGCCTGACGATGTCGGAAGCGCCCACGCTCCACCGGATCGCGCCCCCAACCAGCAGCGATCCTGCGAGGATCGCGACCAGCTTCAGTCCGAGTCCGAGCGGCGAGAGCGTCAGCGCCGTGCCGAAGAAGGCGTAAGCGAACAGCGGCGCGGTCACCGGAACCAGCGCCGTGCTGGTCACCAGAGTGACCAGCACCAGCGTCGAATCCAGCCCCATCACCGCCGCAAGCGCGGGTGCGGCCATCATCGGCGAAGCCACAGCC
>JAQGKJ010000607.1 GCA_028290165.1 Bradyrhizobium sp.
CAGATCGTTGGAGCCGGGTGGCGGCCGGCTCAACCAGAATTTGGCCCATTCCTGCTCCGGCGCCCGCAGCGCGAAGGCCGCCGACGGCATCACGAACGGCCCGCTTGTGACAGAGGCAATCCTGCCCTCGAAGATCGAGATCAGCCAGGCGGTCTGGCCGACTTCCAAAAGCAACGTCGTGGTGAGATACCGCCCGCGCCGGACCAGCGCCTCATCCTCGTTGACCCGCGCCTGCAGCGCCTCGATCATCCCGGCCTCCCTCGCAATTCCAGGCAACCCGCCGCCCGAGCCGGCGTCTTGCGCGCTTTCACGCATGATGAGGGGAATGGGGGCCGCGTCAATCGGCTCTCTTGTTGGAGCGCATGATCTTATCGCCAAACCGCCCACACCCTCGGGTCAAGCCCGAGGGCATGCTTTGGCGGATCATGCGCTATAGCCAGGAGCACACCAGCATCAGGTTCGCCGCGCATGCGGCAAGCAGCGCAACTGTGAGCGCGATATGCACTCGCTCGCCGGAAGCTGTGAGGGTCGTTCTCATGACGGGGAAAACATCCGGCGATTCTACCCTGGGAGTCTCGCACGATATTTTTCGCCGGATTCAGGACTCGTTTACGACTCAGGGACTCCCGTGATTCAGGGCCGAAATGGCCGCATTTCCGCGAGCCGACCTTCTCCTCACCGGGGCGTGAACCGCCGGCACCCTGCCCGGCCGAAACCCCTCTCCATCCGGCGCGTTAGGGTGTTTTCGCGGAGCCATTCCATGCCGTATGCGCTGTTCAGTAATGACGCCAAGTTGAGCAAGGCCTATCCGACCGAAGCGGATGTCTGGAAGCACGCCCGGCAAAGCGGGCTGGTGGTCGACGTGGCGACGGAAGAGGAAAAGGCGGCGCCGCGGCCGGTACTGGACAACGACTACGAAATAAAGCCGTGCCGGCCGGATCCGCAGGAGGACCCCGCCAAGAACCAGGCCGACGCCGAGCGCGAAGCCGATCTGGAATTTCAGTTGGAATCGTGAGCGCTACAGCGCACCAGCGTTCGCCGGAGGGCCCGATAAGGGTGCTACGGCGTAGCCACCGCCAGCGACGCCTGCGCGCCAGCGAGCGCGACGCAGGCCTTCTTGCGGTGCAGGCCCCGGATCGCGCCGGTGACCTTGAGCACCTTGCCGGCAGGACACGACGCATCCTGCACAAAGGCGACCTCATAGGGCGCCAGCACAAGGGGTTCGGTTTTGAGGATGGTCTGGGCAAGGCACGGCAGCGTGACCGCAGAAAAAATCATAGCTAGTAACAGGGTACGCATGTCTGATGTCCACCAACCGGGGGAATCACAATAGCCGATTGCTGGCCGAAGTTCCGCCTGCGGCAAAAATTATTTTTGCACCGCACCGAGACCGCGGCCGGGCCACCGGCACCGGATTTCAAAACCAAAAGGCCGGCGTGAAGCCGGCCTTTTCGTATCTATCCATCGAAATTCAGTCAGTAACGCGCGGCGACCGGGCCACCCCAGCCGAAGCGGTAGTTGATGCCGGCCTTGATGGTGTGTTCGTCGTCCCGGAACCGGGTGCCGACGATCGGTGCCGGCCCGCCGGTGAAGGTGGTGCTGCCGAAGTTGTAATACTGGTATTCGGCCTTGGCCGACCAGTTAGGCGCGAACATGTATTCCAGACCGGCGCCGACGGTGTAGCCGTCCTTGTGGCTTCCGTCGGTGGTGAAGGGGAACGGAGCTCCGGCGACGGCGACCCCGATATTGTTATTGTCGCGCCAGGCGTAGCCGCCCTTGGCGTAGAGCAGCGCCGGACCCCAAGTGTAACCGAGCCGGCCGGTCACCGAACCCAGTTGGTCATTTTTGGAGGTCACGACCACGCCACCCGGAAACGCCACGCCGTTATTGTTGCTGTTGGAAAGCCAGCTGTACTGGGCTTCGAGACCGACCACCCAGTTGCTCGCGAACTGGTAGTCGAAGCCGCCCTGCACGCCACCCAAAAACCGGCCGCCGCTGCCCTGCAGGCTGTTGTTGCCCGCGAACGCGCCGCCGAGGTGGCCGCCGATATAAAATCCGGTCCAGTTGTAGATCACTTCCGGCGCCGTATAGGCCGGCGCCTTGGTGTAGGTACGCGCCGGCATGTCCGCCGCGAACGCGGGAGCCGCGAACACGACGATGGCGGCTGCGCCCAGCAAAAGTCTTTTCATGAGTTTTTCCCCGTTATCGTCACCATCGACATCAAGCAAACAAACTGGCCTCATTTTGGTTGCTTCGCGGCAATGCCTGAGCCGTGATCGTTCGTAACTGTGACGGTGCGGCAACAACGGCTTTTTGTTCCATCTGCCGCTGCGCTTTTTGACAGAAAACAGGCAGTTTGCCGCTATGCTTTTGTCGACGCTGCCGGCGGTGGGGTTCGCGGCTCGCTGAAAAGTGATCGCAAGTCTCCGACGCCAAGCCAGAAATCAAGGAGGACGAATGACGGCTGCCCCGATGGACGAATTTCCCCCCGCGTCGGACCGGCTGGTGACGCTCTCGAACTGGCGCACGGCGCCTTTCAGCGCCTGGGGGTTTCGCAACGTCCGCCGGCTGATCCCGACCGCCAATATTGCAGGCTCAAGCCACCCGACAATCTTCGAAATGTCACCGGAAGAGATCGGGCAGATCGGCTTCACCGGGCATAACGGCTACGCGACCACTGTTGGCCTAGCGTTGCCTGCCACCAACACCGACGCGTTCGTCGTGCTCAGGCGCGGCCGGATCGCGAGCGAATATTACGGCAGCGGCATGAGCGCCACCACGCCGCATATCGTCTTTTCCGTCAGCAAGTCGATCTGCGGCACGCTCGGCGGAATTTTGGCCGATCGCGGCCTGCTCGATCCGGATGACCGCGTCATCGACTATATCCCCGAACTGGCGTCGTCGGTCTATGCCGGCTGCACGGTCAGGCATCTGCTCGACATGGCGGTCGGCATCGCCTTCAACGAGGATTACGAGGATCCGAAGGGAGACGTGGTGCGCTACCGCCATGCGGCGGGTTGGGATCCGCTGCCCGCGGACGCAGCACCGATCGATCTGCGCAGCTTTCTCGCTCTGCAAAGGCCCGACGGCGGCAGACATGGCGAGCTGTTTCATTACGTCTCGACCAATACCGACGTGCTCGGCTGGATCTATGAGCGCGCCTGCAATCGACCTTACGCCGAGATCCTGAGCGAATATCTGTGGGTCCCGCTCGGCGCGGAATGCGACGGCTATATCACCGTGGACGCTCGGCAGGCGATGCGCGCCGCCGGCGGCGTCTGCGTTGCGCCGCGCGACCTTGCCCGCTTCGGCGAGATGATCCGGCGTCGCGGCATCGCCGATGGCCAGCAGATCGTGCCGGGCGCGTGGATCGACGACGTCAACCAGCGCGGCGATCCCGATGCGTGGGCGCGTTCGGAAATGGCCGAAATATTTCCGAACGGCAGCTATCGAAGCCAATGGTATCGCGTCGACGGCGATCGCGGGGTGCTGGTCGCGTTCGGCATCCATGGACAGTTTATCTACATTCATCCGCAGGCGGAAATCG
>JAQGKJ010000461.1 GCA_028290165.1 Bradyrhizobium sp.
GCGACGCGGCGTCGTCGTCCTCATCGCGCGGCAACGTCTCGACCCAGGTCTGGCCGGTGTTGAATCGGCCGGGAAAATCACGCAGCAGATAGAACGTCTTGGTCAGCACGTGTTCGCGCGGCACCGGCTCAAGTTCGGGAACGTCAAGTGAAGAAAGGATATTGCGCAGCGCCAGCATTCCCGGCGTCTGCGAGCCGCCGGAGTCCCCCGGCGCCGCCTCGATGGCATCGCGGGTATCGAACAGCACGGTGCCGCCCTGTTTCATGTAGGCGTCGATACGGTTGATCGCGTCCTGCGGCGGCTTTGGCGCGCCGGGCACGACCGGCCAGTAGATCAGCGGGAAGAAAGCGAGTTCGTCATGCGCGGGATCGACGCCGACGGGATCGCCCGCCTCCAGCGCGGTGCGCTGCGCGAGAAACAGGGTCAGTCCCGACATCCCCGCCTTGACGATGTTATCGACGTCGGCATTCCCGGTGACGACGTAAGCCAGCCGGGTTTGCGAGACCGCCTTCATGGCGAAGTCGTCGTTGCCCTCAGCGCGCGACGGCGCCGGCGCGGACAATAGCGTGGACATCACCAGCGCGAGCGCCAGTGCCGCCGTCGCCGCGCGCCGCCGCAATAACCCGGCGATTCCAGCGCCGAGCAAGGCGACGATGACGGCGTCGATCAGGAACAGGGCCAGCGACGCCGACAGCAGGATTCCACGCAGGTCGCGCGGCTCGGCATTGGTGTAGCTGGCATGCCGAGCGTGCAGGCTTGCGGTATCGAGCGCCGCGATGCGGTCGCCGGTCGCCAGCGCATTCACCGCGAGCGGGCCGTCGGCTGGGCCATAGAGTCCGGGCGGATGGTCTGATGTCGCGCGATCCCGGTAGTCCGCGGACATCGGCTTCGCAGTCGAGGGTGGCGGTCCGAATGCGCCGAAGCCGTCGAGCGTACGCAGCGGCGCCACCGTCTCCGCGTTCGATTCGCTCGCGACACCCGCGCCTGGGTTCGAGGTGTAGCCGGACATATCGACGATCCGCCGCAGCATCTCGACGAAGCTGCCGGACATCGGCAGATCGGACCAGCGCATGTCAGCGCTGACATGAAACAGGCTCACCACGCCCTTGCCGCGACGTTCGCCGGTCACCAGTGGCGTTCCATCCTCCAGCGAGGCCCAGCTTTTCGTCGCCAGCACCGCATCCGGCTCGGCCAGCACCTGCCGGCTGACAGTGATGTCCTTCGGGACGGGAAGACCTGCGAACGGTCCATCCGATGTGAAGGAGGCGAGGTGCTGCGGCTTCTCCCAGGTGAGGCTGCCGCCGAGGCTGCGGCCGCCGCGGCGCAGTTTTACCGGCACCAGATCGTCATCCGACTGCGCCAGGCGCGGGCCGGCAAAACGCACCAGCACGCCGCCTTGGTCGATCCATGCGGCCAGACGTTCGCGAATTTCAGGCGACAGCGTGCCGACATCCGCGAGCACGATCATCGGCAGTTTCTGATCGAGAAACTGGGTGATTGCCTGTTGCGGTGCGCCGCGATCCCCGAGCCGCACATCGGCGAACGGCGCCAGCGCCCGGGTCAGATAGAACGTCGGCGCCAGCAGGGGCTGCGCGGTATCGTTGGTCGATCCGCTGGCGACGCCGATCGCGCGCCGCCGCCATCGCTTGTCGAGCAGTTGTACCGCGCCGGCCGACCGCTCGCCCGCGATCTCGAGCCGCGCGATGTCGTTGCGCAACTCGACCGGAAGGTCGAAGGCGGCTTCGGTCTCGCGCGCCTGCGGCGCAAAGGTGTAGCGGGCTTCGCCGATCGGCGAACCCTTCGAGTCGATCGCGCGCACGATACCCGCGGAAACGCCGCCGTCGGGGCGCAGCACCTTCACGGTCATCTTCGCCGCGGCATTTTCGGCTGCGACCAAGGCAAGTGGCGATGGCGTCCCGCCGTCATAAACCGTCAACGCCCGATCCCCGATCGTTTTGCTCAGGCCTTCCAGAAACTCCGGCCCGCGTCCGGTGTCGACGCCATCCGACAGCCAGGCGATTTCGCAATCGCCGGTCGCTTTGAGGAAACGCCCGATCGCGGGGAGGGTCTCGACCCGCTCGATCGAATAGGGTTTGGGCGTCAGCTGGCGCAACGCCACGCGCGCGGTGCCGCCCGGCATCAAGGTAATGTCGCGTGCAGGCTCCGACAGCGGCACCAGCGCGACGCCGCGCTGGTCGCTGTCGGCATTCGCGATCAGTTCGTCCGCAGCCTTCATCCTGGCGTCCCAGCTCGAGGCGGCGCTCCAGCCATCGTCGAGCAGGATCACCAGGGGTGCCTTGCTGCCGGCAAGTCCGGTCTGCGGATTCCAGATCGGCCCCGCGGCCGCCAGAATCACGAGCGCTGCCGCCATCAGGCGCAACGCGGTCAGCCACCATGGCGTACGCGACGGGGTTTCTTCTTTCGGTGCGATGTCGAACAACAGCCGCGTCGGCGGGAATTCAACGCGGCGCGGCCGCGGCGGCATCACCCGCAACAGCCACCACAGCACGGGCAGGCTCAACAGGCCCAGCAGCAAAAACGGTTCGGCGAACGAGAGCGGAAGGGCTGCGATCATGCGCTTCGCCCCGCTTTGACGGTCGCGGTGCGCGCGCTGCCCTTGCTCACCATCATGCCGCTATGCAGGAACAGCAGCAGTTCGGCGGCCGAGCGGTTCGTGGTGTGGGTCGCGAACAGCCAGTCTAGCTTGTTGGTCTCGCTGCGGATCTGGTCGCGGTGCAGCGCCACGCGCGCAACATAATCGTCCGCCCATCTCTCCGCGCGGCCCGCGGTGATGACGTCGCCGCCTTCCGGCTCGACGAACTCGACTCGGCCCGCATAGGGGAAGTTTTCTTCAGCCGGATCGACGATCTGGACCAGCGTGCCGTGCGCGCCGGATGCCGACAACCCGGCCAGCATGTTTCTGATCTCGGCGATCGGCGACCAGAAGTCCGACAGCACCACGATCTCGGCCAGTGCCGAGGGCACAAAGGACGGCGGCAGGCTCAGGCGCGCGGCATCGTCATGCAGCATCGCCTGCGCCATCTTGTCGATAACGCTGCGGCTCGCGGTCGGGTTCATCAGGCCGGGTATGCCGACGCGTTCGCCGCCGGCGACCAGAAGTTCGGCGAGCGCGAACGTCACGATTAAGGCGCGCTCCAGCTTGCTGTCGCGCGACTGGCGGGATGCGAACGCCATCGACGGCGAGCGGTCCGGCCACAGCCACACCGTATGGGCGGCTTCCCATTCCTGCTCGCGGACATAGAGATGATCGTCGCGCGCCGAGCGGCGCCAGTCGACGCTCTGCGACGGTTCGCCCGAGACGAAGCGGCGGTATTGCCAGAAACTTTCTCCGGCGCCGGCGCGCCGCCGGCCATGCAGGCCGTGTATGACGTTGGCGGCGATGCGGCGGGCTTCAAGCACAAGACGCGGCAGCGTCGCGGCGAGCGTTCGGCTTTCGCCATCGGCACGTCGGATCGCTGTAATCTCCCTGGCTAAGTGCTTGGTCTCTGCGGCCATCAACCAATCCGCGTCTTCAATTGCCTGATCACGTCGGGAATGGTGCGGCCTTCGGCGCGCGCTGAAAACGTCAGCGCCATGCGGTGCTTGAGAACAGGCTCGGCCAGATCGAGCACATCGTCGATCGAGGGCGCCAGACGGCCGTCGAGCAAGGCGCGGGCGCGAACTGCAAGCATCAGCGACTGGCTGGCGCGGGGACCCGGTCCCCAGGCGATCAGCTTGCCGGCCTCGCCGCCCTCAGGACCCGGACGCGCCGAGCGGACCAGCGACAGGATCGCCTCCACCACGGAGTCGCCGACGGGCAGTCGCCGCACCAGCCGTTGCGCGGTGATGAGCAGGTCCGCGTTCATGGCGGCCTTGGCGAGCGTCGCCTCCGCACCGGTGGTTTCGAACAGGATGCGCCGCTCGGCGTCGCGATCCGGATAATCGACGTCGATCTCCATCAGAAAGCGATCGAGCTGCGCCTCCGGCAGCGGGTAGGTGCCTTCCTGCTCCAGCGGATTTTGCGTCGCCAGCACGTGAAACGGTTTCGGCAGATCGTGGCGCGCGCCTGCAACCGTAATGTGCTGTTCCTGCATCGCCTGCAGCAACGCGGACTGGGTGCGCGGGCTGGCGCGGTTGATTTCGTCGGCCATCAAAAGCTGTGCGAACACCGGTCCGGAGATGAAGCGGAACGACCGTTTTCCGGAACTGCTCTCGTCCAGCACCTCGGCGCCCAGAATGTCCGACGGCATCAGGTCGGGCGTGAACTGGATGCGCTTGGCGTCCAGCCCCAGCGTAATGCCCAG
>JAQGKJ010000671.1 GCA_028290165.1 Bradyrhizobium sp.
GTGCTCAACGTCGAGATGCCCAATGAGGCTCGCGCCATCGCCACCGTCATGGGTGACACCGTTGCGGTCATCGGCACCAACCACAAGATGGTGATCTTCCCGATCGATCAGGTGCCGGAAATGGCGCGCGGCCGCGGCGTGCGCCTGCAGAAGTACACCAGCGCCGCGCTGTCGGACGTCGCGACGTTCGATTCCAAGGCCGGTCTGACCTGGAAGGATTCGGCCGGCCGCGATCAGGCCATGAGCTGGAAGGAATTGTCCGACTGGCGCGGCAACCGCGCCGATGCCGGCCGCCTCGCGCATGGCCTGCCGAAGTCGAACAAGTTCGGGCGCGGCGTGGAGTAAGTGGCGGTCGCCATGCCCGGCCTTGTGCCGGGCATCCACATCTTTCTTCTTTCGTTGAGCTAAAGACGTGGATGGCCGGGACAAGCCCGGCCATGACGAATTCCTGCGGTTGCGCACCTCATTGCGTCTTCGCGATCGCCGTTGTTTCCAGCGCCGTCCTGACGTTACGCGCAAGTTTTTCGGCGTCGTCGTTGGCCCAAAAGTGAATGAAGAACATGCGGGGTTGTTCGTCCAGCATGTGGCTGTGGATCGCCGTCACTTCGATGTCGCCGGCGCGCAGCGAGCGGATCAGCGGGTTGACCTCGTTGCCCGTCACCAGGAAATCGCCTGTTATCGCCGCCCTGCCGTTGCCGGTCGGCTGAAAGTTGATGGCGTTGGCACCGCCGAGCGGGCCGTTCACCGGCATTCCCATGTCGGTGGCGGGATCGCGGCGCGGCACGCCGAACTGATAGACGCCGCCGACGGCGTTGCCCTTGACGCCCATGATCTGATCGAGTTTTGCGGTATCGAGATCGACCGCGGGCGCCGGACCGGCGGTGGTCGGCTGATCGAATGGCGTGGCGCTGGCCGAGAGCGCCGCGCGAATAACGGTCGCCATCTTCACGGGGTCGCCGTGGCCGCCGACATGCATATAAAACGTTGCCGGCGAGGCGCGCAGAATGTGATTGTGAATGGCCGTGATATCGAGCCCGCCGTCGAGCAGCTTGGTCATGACCGGCGTGATTTCAGTGTCCAGCAGCACGAGATCGCCCATCACCATGGCCTCGCCATGAACAGGCGCGAACGCGACCCATCCCCCGAGCGCCAGGGCGGGCTTGATGGCCACACCGTCAAGCGTCACGTGCAAATCGGAGCGCGGCAGTCCGTAGCGATGGACCGCGCCAGTGACCGCGGCGGTCTTGCCGAGCGCGGCGTCGACTTTTTTCCAATCGATATCGGCGGCATTCGCGAGGGCAGGAAAAGCCATGCTCGCGAGGAGGGTCAAGAGCGTCAGGTTTCGTTTCATCGTTCTCTCCTTGGTCTGCCCCAAAGTTTTGATCGATGCCCCTTCAAATGAGTCCCACGAGCCGCAACAGCACTCCCGCGGCGCAAGAGCCCCCCAGCACCGCCAGCATGCCTGCGTTGAAGCGAAACACCGCGGTCGCGGCCGCAATCGCCAGAACGAGGGCGGCAGGATCGATGCTCGATAGATCAGGCATATCGAACGACAGCCCGAACGAGCGTACTGGCGAGGTTTTCTGGAACACGGTGTGCAGCGCGAACCAGATCGACAGATTGAGGATGACGCCGACGACCGCAGCCGTAATCGCGGTCAGCGCGCCGGCAAGTCCCTTGTTGCCGCGCAGGGTCTCGATGAACGGCGCGCCCAGAAAGATCCAGAGGAAACAAGGCGTGAAGGTGACCCAGGTGGCCAAGAGCCCGCCCAGCGTACCCGCCAGCATCGGCGACAACGTGCCAGGATCGCGAAAGGCGGCCATGAAGCCGACGAACTGCAGCACCATGATCAGCGGGCCCGGCGTGGTCTCGGCCATGCCCAGGCCGTCCAGCATCTCGCGCGGCTGCACCCAGTGATAATGCTCGACGGCCTGCTGCGCGACATAGGCCAGCACCGCATAGGCGCCGCCGAACGTCACGAGTGCCATCTTGCTGAAGAACAATGCGATCTGGCTGAACACATTGGCCTGGCCGAACGCGATCAGGAGGGCTGCGACCGGCACCAGCCATAACACCAGCCAGACCGCGCTGACTTTCAGGGCGCGCGGAACGCTGGGGCGGACATGGTCGGGCAGATCCTCGCCGAGCATGCTGTCGATAACAGCTTTGTTTTTGCCGCCGTGCGGCACGGCGTCAAATTCCGGCCGTACGCTTTTGGCGCCGAGATATCCGATCACGCCGGCGGTAATGATGATGATCGGGAAGGGCACGTCGAAAAAGAAAATCGCGATGAAGGCGATGGCCGCGAGCGCAATCATGACGCGATTGCGCAGCGCGCGTTTTCCCACGCGGACCACGGCCTGGATCACGATCGCCAGCACCGCGGCCTTGAGGCCGAAGAACAAGGCCTCGATGAAGCCGACATGGCCGAAGGCGGCATAGATATAGCTCAAGCCCATGATGGCGATGACGCCGGGCAGGATGAACAGCCCGCCGGCCATGATGCCGCCGGCAGTGCGGTGCAGCAGCCAGCCGATATAGGTCGCAAGCTGCTGTGCCTCCGGACCTGGCAGCAACATGCAATAGTTGAGTGCGTGCAGAAAACGGCTTTCGGAAATCCAGTTATTCTCCTCGACCAGGATGCGGTGCATCACCGCGATCTGCCCGGCCGGACCGCCAAAGCTCAGTAGCGCCACCCGCAGCCAGACCCGAAAGGCCTCGGCGAAGCTGATGCCGTGGCCGGCATCAGCTTCGGTGGTCGTGTCGTTGGCAGCAATATCGATCACGGCTTTGCCTTGTTGGTGGGCCAGTTGTGGGTCTCATTGGTGGCATCGCGGCACCAGCGATAGAATGCATCGTACAACACAATGCCCGCCTCGATCTGCTCGAGATCGTCATCA
>JAQGKJ010000696.1 GCA_028290165.1 Bradyrhizobium sp.
GCATACTGAACTGGCCGAAATCGTGCTCGACGAAAGCGGCTATACCGAAATGTGGCAGAAGGATCGCTCCGCCGACGCCGCCGGACGCCTCGAAAATCTCAAGGAGCTGGTGCGCTCGATGGAGGAATTCGAGACCCTGCAGGGCTTCCTCGAGCACATCTCGCTGGTGATGGACCGCGACGGCGGCGCCGAGGACGATGCGGTGTCGCTGATGACGCTGCATTCGGCCAAGGGGTTAGAGTTCGACAATGTGTTTCTGCCCGGCTGGGAGGAAGGCCTGTATCCAAGCCCGCGCACGCTCGACGAACAGGGCCGCGCCGGCCTCGAGGAAGAGCGGCGTCTTGCCCATGTCGGGCTCACGCGCGCCCGCCGCCGCGCCAAGCTTTACTTCGCCACCAACCGGCGGATCCACGGCACCTGGTCGACCACGATGCCCTCGCGCTTTCTCGACGAATTGCCGGCGCCCAATGTCGAGATCACGGAATCCAAGGGCGGCTCGGGTTGGGGCGGCAGCGGCGGCTACGGCCCCTCGCGCTTCGACAATGTGGAATCGTTCGGCTCCAGCTATACGACGCCGGGCTGGCAGCGGGCGCAGGCCAACCGCGCGCGCAACCGCAACGGACAGGGCGATGGTTTTGATGAGAGCCAGTCGCCGTTCTCAGGCTCGCGAAGCGATGCCTTTTCGCGCGGCAACACCGGCGGCTTTTCGCGCAACAAGCGCGGACCTCTCACCATCGAAGGCGAACTGATTGCGAAATCCACCGGCACCGTGTCGGAATTTTCCCTCGACGACCGCGTGTTTCACCAGAAGTTCGGCTACGGCAATGTCGTGAAGATCGACGGCAACAAGCTCACCATCGCCTTTGAAAAAGCCGGCGAGAAGAAGGTGGTCGATAGCTTTGTCGAGCGGGTGTAGGCGCCAGGGCTCAACACGGCCTTCAGCACTAGCTTCCCATCATATGATTCGATGGGGGCGATTCGTGTTGACCAATAGCCGCGACATCGTTCGCCGCCTCGAGCGGGAGGGATGGACACTTGTTCGCGTGACCGGCTCTCACCACGTTTTCAAAAGCCCAATCTCGGGCGGAACAGTGGTCGTTCCACATCCCAAGAAGGACTTGGAAAAGGCTTGGTTCGTGCCATTTATAAGGGAGCAGGATGGAAGCCTGACTGAGGTTCGCCGTGCCACATTATATCGCCATCGTTGAGGACGCAGGACCGGACCACGCCGTTGGCGTGTGGTTTCCGGACTTGTCCGGCTGCACGTCGGCGGGCGACAATATAAATGAGGCATTGCGCAACGCGCCGGAAGCTTTGGAGCTGTACGCCGAGAGCTTTGAAGCGGATGGGCAAGCCGATGCCTCGTCCACGAACATTGACCGAACTAAAAGCCGATCCGGAAATCGCGGACGACATCAAGACCTATATGGTCGCGGTCGTCGAATTGCCCGCTCGTGCCCACGCGGCGGAATGAAGGCAGGTGCGATCCTGCCGTAGGGTGTTGCCCTAGACCGACTGACGCATTCGCCCCAAAACCGACAGCAGCAGAAGCGCGAGCCACTCGCTGCCATTCATGCGACGGTTAATAAGAGGTTCGGTCGGCATTGGTCTGTTGCCTCCTGACATCAGCCATTCGCCAGCGCCGGCCGGCCATCCGCGCAATTTTTTTGCATGGAGCGTGTCCGGAGCGTCGTCCAACATGGAAGGTTGCTGCGCCCAAGGCCGGCTAACCTGGCCGGCAAGCAGCGGATTTTTGACTCGTTGACGACTCCGCCATGCGTCGCTGCGGCGCCACTGATGACGCGAGCCCTAACGAACTGCTCCGCATTTTAAGGAATTTCTAGAAGCAATACTTATCCGCCATATTTACCGAAAACTCGGGTGTGTGTGGGTATGGTTTCATGCGGATATCGCCGGTGCGCGTCCGTTGCGGCCTAAGGTTTTTGCCAAATGAGTGAAGAAAAATCGTTTCTGGGGGGCCTCGACGACGCGATCCAGCGTGGAACGGCCGAACGCCGCTTGCGGGCGTTGTGGCACACGACCGACCTGATGATCACCGGCCGCTATAGCGACGACGAGATATGGACCTTCGGCGAGGTCATCGGGCGGCTCGCGGACGAGATCGAGGTTGCGGCCCGCGCGCAGCTTGCGAACCGGCTGGCCCGCTTCGACCGCGCCCCCGTCAACATCATCCATAAGCTCGCCTTTGACGACGAGATCGAAGTCGCCGGCCCCGTGCTCCAGGAGTCCGAGCGATTGGAACCATACGCCCTGATTGCCAACGCCTGCATTAAAAGCCAGACGCATCTGCTCGCGATCTCGAAACGGAAATCGATCGACGCGACAGTCACGGACGAGCTCGTGAAGCGCGGCAACCAGGAGGTCGTGAAGTCCGTTGCAAAGAATAATGGCGCGCGTTTCTCGGATTTCGGGTTCCTGCACATGATCACGCGGGCCGAAGGCGACTCCATTCTTGCCGAGCAACTCGGCCTGCGTAAGGACATTCCGAGGAACCTGTTCCAGCAGCTGATCGCAAAAGCCTCGGACGACGTGAGGAAGCGGCTCGAACTCGAACGCCCCAACGTGATCGACCAAATTCAGTCCTCGGTGACCGATGTCGCGGGCGAGCTGCAATCCAAGTTCGGCCCGGTGTCGAGAAGCTATTTTGTCGCCAAGCGGGTAGTGGCCACACAGCACCAGCAGGGTAACCTGAACGAGAACAGCATCTCGATCTACGCCCGCTCCCATAAGCTCGAGGAGGTCACGATCGGACTGTCCTTGCTGTGCTCATTGCCGGCAGACGTGATCGAACGCGCCTTGTTGGACAAGAACAGGGAAACGCTGCTGATTCTGGCCAAGGCGCTGGATTTTTCGTGGGCAACCACAATGTCACTGCTATTTCTTGGTGCCAAGGATCACCGCATCACCGCCAAAGACTTGCATGACCTGGAAAGCGAATTCGGCCGTCTCAAGGCCGAGACATCCCGCAGCGTCCTCGAATTCTATCAGTCACGCAAGAATGCCGGCGGTGCCGAGTTGGCCGCCAAGCGCAAGCCTGCGATTGTCATGTGAGATGGCCGATATGAAACCGGCGGGGGAACATCTGCAATGAATGAAATTTCATTCGGCGTACGCAAGCGCCCGGGCATCGTTTCCGATGAACCGAAGCTGGACCAGGCCGTGGATGCGGCCTGGATCGTGCTCGAAGCCGCGAACGATCTCGGCGACCACACCACCGTCGAAATTTGCCGGCGCGTGATCGATGCGAACCTGAACGGGACGCCCGCCTCTCCGAACGACCTCCACATCATCACCGAATATTTCAGGTAAATACGGGACGGTTTCCGGACTAGCGGCAGCCTCGTATCAACATCTTGAGTCCATCGCCGACTAACCTCCCCATATGGCCTGGCATTTCGGCGCTTGCGCGACGGCGATAACATTCCTATTTGTTTGTGCCACCCCCGACGATCCGGCCCGTGTTTCCCCAATTGCGGCCGACACCACCTTCCTGTTTCCCTGCAGATCATCGAATCCGCCATGCCCCCCATTATATCCGTCTCTCACCTGTCGAAGACCTATGCCTCCGGTTTCAAGGCGCTGAACGACATCAACCTGGAGATCAACCGCGGTGAGATCTTTGCGCTGCTCGGGCCGAACGGCGCCGGCAAGACGACGCTGATCAGCATCATCTGCGGCATCGCCAATCTCAGCGAAGGCCGCGTCAGCATCGACGGCCACGACATCCAGAACGAATATCGCGCGGCGCGCACGCTGATCGGCCTGGTGCCGCAGGAACTGCACACCGACGCCTTCGAATCGGTATGGGCGACGGTCTCTTTCAGCCGCGGCCTGTGGGGCAAGCCGAAGAAGCCGGCTTATATCGAGAAGGTGCTGAAGGACCTGTCGCTGTGGGACAAGAGGGACGCCAAGATCGTTACGCTGTCTGGCGGCATGAAGCGCCGGGTGATGATTGCGAAGGCGCTGTCGCACGAGCCGCGGGTGCTGTTTCTAGACGAACCGACAGCGGGCGTCGATGTCGAATTGCGCAAGGGAATGTGGGAAGTGGTGCGGACGCTGCAGGCTGAGGGTGTCACTATCATTCTCACCACACACTACATTGAAGAGGCCGAGGAGATGGCCGACCGGATCGGCGTCATCAACAAGGGCGAGATCATCCTGGTCGAGGACAAGGCCGGCCTGATGCAGAAGCTCGGCAAGAAGCGGCTGAAGCTGCACCTGCCAAACAAGATCGATGCGATTCCTTCCGCGCTCGCGCCCTACAACCTGGAACTGTCCGCTGAGGGTTGCGAGCTGACTTACGATTACGACACCAAGGGCGAACGCACCGGCATTACCAGCCTGCTCGGGGACCTCAGAGGGGCCGGCATCAAATTCTCCGATCTCGACACCACCCAAACTTCGCTGGAAGACATTTTCGTCAGTCTGGTGAGGGCGCCATGAATTTCCGGGCGGTTCGCGCGATCTATCTGTTCGAAATGGCGCGCACCTGGCGCACGCTGCTGCAAAGCATCGTCTCGCCGGTGGTGTCGACGTCGCTGTATTTCGTGGTGTTTGGCGCTGCGATCGGCTCACGCATCACCTCGGTCGAAGGCGTCAGCTACGGCACCTTCATCGTGCCGGGGTTGGTGATGCTGTCGGTGCTCACGCAGAGCATCGCCAATGCCTCGTTCGGCATCTATTTTCCGAAATTCGTCGGCACGATTTACGAATTGCTGTCGGCGCCGATCTCGTATTTCGAGATCGTGCTCGGCTACGTCGGCGCCGCCGCGACCAAATCGATCATCCTCGGCCTGATCATCCTGGCCACCGCCGGCCTGTTCGTGCCGCTGCATATTCATCATCCGCTGTGGATGCTGACGTTCCTGGTGCTGACCGCCGTGACCTTCAGCCTGTTCGGCTTCATCATCGGCATCTGGGCCGACGGTTTCGAAAAGCTGCAGATGATCCCGATGCTGGTGGTGACGCCGCTGACCTTCCTCGGCGGCAGCTTCTACTCGGTCAACATGCTGCCGTCGGGCTGGCGCACCATCACGCTGCTCAATCCCGTGGTCTATTTGATCTCTGGCTTCCGCTGGAGTTTCTATGAAATCGCCGACGTCAGCGTGGAGTTGAGCATCGGCATGACGCTGACATTTCTCGCCGTCTGCATGGTCGTGGTGTGGTGGATCTTCAAGACCGGTTATCGGATCAAGAATTGACGCGAAGGGTCATTCCGGGCGCGCTAGACTAGACTAGCGCGCCCGGAATGACGGCTTAAAACTTACCGGTAACAGTGGAAATAACCGTGGCGGTAGTAGCCACGGCAGCGATAGTGATGCCCATAGGGAATTCCAAACACGCCATGAATAGCGCCCATCGCGCCGCCGACGCCGGCGCCGACCGCGCCGCCGACCACACCGCCCACCGGACCCGCGACCCGGTTGCCTTCATAGGCCCCCTCCTGGGCGCCGCGCACGATGCCCTGCGCATGCCCGACACGGGGGATCGCGAGCAACGCGAAAGCGAGTGCCGCAGCCGCAGCCGCAAGGAATTTTATCGGTAAACCGGCCGGCAGCGCCGCTGCCTTGACTTTAATCTTGTTCATCTGAATTCCTTAATTCTCGGCCGCGATTGCGCCGGCGGGGCGGGAACGTGTAACGCGGATGCGGCTAAATGGTTGCACCGGTGTGACGAATTCGAGTCGCGGTGGACCCGCGCGCGCAAAAATTCGCGCGCCCCGTCCGGCAAAACCCCGTTGCCGCCTTGTTTGCGCCCTGCCGCACATTAACGATGGCCTGAACAGCCCGCTGGAACCAGAACCGAATTCCGGGCATATAATGCCGGGGGACGGAGAAGCGCGGCGCTACAGTCAAGGCCAGGAGGCCAAAGGTAAGATGCGTTCCTTCCTCGTTGCCCTCGCGGGTCTGATGCTGTTCGCCACCGGCGCCGCCCAGGCCAATGTCTCCATCACCGTCGACAAGAATGCCCAGCAGATGACCGTCGCGGTTGACGGCGTCGAACGCTACCACTGGCCGGTCTCGACCGGCATTCCCTCCTATGAGACGCCGAACGGCAGCTACCGCACCTTCCGCATGGAGGCAGACCACTACTCCAAGGAATTCGACGACGCGCCGATGCCGCATTCGATTTTCTTCACCAAGATCGGCCACGCCATTCACGGCACCGAGTCCGAAGGCCGGCTTGGCACCCCCGCTTCGCACGGCTGCGTGCGGCTGTCGCGCGCCAACGCCGCGACGCTCTATGCGCTGGTGCAGGAGCAGGGCGTGCTCAACACCACGGTGACGCTGACCGGCTCCTCCCAGATCGCGCTCGCACGCAATCCGCGTCCCCGCGCCAATACCGCTGTCGCCCGCCGCGACCCGTCCCAGCAATACGCGCCGCAATATAACGCCGCCGGCGAACCCGTCGTGCTGACGCCGCAGCAGATCGCGCCCGACCGCATCCCACCGCAAATGCAGCCTCAAGCGCAGGCCGAGGACCCCGATTACATCTATCCGGCGGACGGCAGTTCGGACGCCGCCCGCTATCCGGCGCCGCGTGGCCGGCGCCTCTATGATGCGCAGGCCTATCCGCAGCAGCAGCAGCAGCAGTATTATTACAACCGCGGCTATGCGCCCCAACCGGCGCCGCAAGGCTATTACCCGCCGCGGCCGTATTATCAGCCGCGTGGGCAGTTCGACTGACGGCACGACCCGGGACGATCACGGCAATCGAACACTAGCGCGGGACGCACCTGCTGGTTCGCACGATCTGTCACCGCTGCAGCTCCAGCGCGGCTATGACAGGGTGACCATCCCGGCCCAGAACTGCTGCTTCTGGGCGGTCGCGTCGACATCGTACTTGCGCACGAACTCCAGTTTGCCGTCGCCGCCGATGCGGAACATGCTGATAGCGGCCGGGACCATGGTGATATAGGCGCTCTCGCGCACCGGCATCGGCCAGACCGACGCGGTGACGAGAATCCGCCCCGTTGAATCGATCCCGAACGTGCGGAGGTAGTTCGCGTGTCCGTCAGCGTTTTGGATCAGGGTCGGTTCGCCGGTCGTCTGGTTGATGGCAAAGACCGCAACCGAGTTCTCGCCGCCCGCGAACACTTTTTTGCCCTCGAAGTCGGTCAGCCAGAAGGCGCGGTTGGTGAGATAGACAAAGCGCCCATCGGGATGGACGTGGATCGGGCCGGCGGCCTGCCGCAGCCTTGATACGGGATCGCTGAGCGTGTCATTGATGAACAGCGGTTCGCGCGAAAGCCCGGTCGCGGAA
>JAQGKJ010000709.1 GCA_028290165.1 Bradyrhizobium sp.
TCAACGATCTCTGCCGCTGGCCGGAAAAGACGGTTTGAGGCATGATCGCCGTCGTGTCTTCGCCATCGTCCGGCATGCGGAATCTTCCCTTGGATCTTCCCTTGGATTTCCGCAGAGGGAAGGATGATTTGAGAAGAGGGGGCGCCCTTGAGTCAGCAGGATCAAATCAGCCCGCTAGTACCGGCGGGTCAGACCGGAACAATACCATCCTCGCCGGGTGCCGCTGCGGCGGCCAGTGCGCGGTCGCCGAAGCCCGCTTCGCAACGTACTTTCAGCCGCCTCGCGCTCCCGCTGTTCGCCGCACTGGCCGCGTTCGGATTTATCGCGCTGGCGACGCTGCGCTGGGATGAATGGGTCGGCAGCGCCACGATCCAGACCACCAACGATGCTTACATCAGGGCCGAACTGACGCGGCTGAGCAGCCGCGTCGCCGGTGAGGTTCTCACTGTCGCCGTGAAGGATTTCCAGCGCGTCAAGGCCGGCGATCTCCTGGTCCAGATCGATCCCGCCGATTACCAAGCCCAGGTCGCTCAGGCAGAAGCCGCCGTCGCCGGTGCGCAGGCAGCGTTCGACAATCTCGCCAACCAGGTCGAACTGCAATACGCCACCATCGCGCAAGGCGAGGCGCAACAGGTATCCGCGCAGGCTCAGGAGGTCGAAACCCGTCAGGAGCAGGAGCGGCAACAGTCCCTGACGCAGACCGAAGCCGGCACCCGGCAAAGGCTTGAGCAGGCGACCGCGGGCTACGCCCGGGCGCAGGCCGATGTTCGGGCGAGCCGCGCCTTGATCGCGGCGGAACGCCACCAGCTCGAGGTATTGTCCGGGACCAAGAAGCAGCGTGCGGCGGATATCGAGGCGGCCAAAGCCACGCTGGCCGCGGCCCGCCTCAGGCTCGGTTACACCAGGATTAGCGCACCGTTCGATGGAGTCGTCGGCGAGCGCCAGGTGCAGCCGGGCGACTACGTCAACATCGGCAGCAACCTCATCAACGTCGTGCCGCTGCCGGATGTCTACGTCATCGCCAACTACAAGGAGACCCAGCTGACGCGGGTCAGGCCGGGCCAGCCGGTCGAGGTGACGGTCGATAGTTTTCCGCGCGAGCGGCTGAATGGCCGCGTCGAGCGAATCGCGCCCGCCAGCGGCTCGCAATTCGCGCTGCTGCCGCCCGACAACGCCACCGGCAATTTCACCAAGGTGGTGCAGCGCGTCCCGGTCCGGATCGCGCTCGACAAGGGCCAGCCGCTGTTGGAGCGCCTGCTGCCCGGAATGTCGGTCGTCACCCGAATCAACACCGGCGAAGCAGGCAAGGATGGCGGAAAATAGCGACACCGACCGCGCCGGTCAGGGGCCGCTCTCGCGTGGCGGCATCGCACCGCAACCGCTGTTTGCGGTCGGCGCGGTGCTGCTGGGCTCGTTTCTCGCCAATGTCGACAGCCGGCTGACCTCGGTCGGATTGCCGGATTTGCGCGGCGCTTTTTCGCTTGGATTCGACGAGGGCGCCTGGCTCTCGACGGCGGCGATCGGCTCGCAGATCTTCATCGCGCCGTCGGTGGCCTGGCTCGCGACCGCGTTCGGCCTCCGTCGTGTTTTGGGCATTCCGAGCCTGGTCTATGCCCTGATCTCGCTCGTGATCCCGTTCATGCACGATTACACCGCGCTGATCGCGCTCAGCATCGCTCATGGCCTGCTGCTTGGCACCTTCGTTCCCGCGACCTTGATGATCATCTTCCGCAATCTGCCGATCAGATGGTGGCTGCCGGCGATCGCGATCTACTCGATCCGCGTCGGCTTCTCGCTCGATACCAGCACATCGCTGGTCGGCTTTTACGTTGATCATTGGGGATGGCAGTGGCTGTACTGGCAGGGCATGGTGATCGCGCCGCTGATGGGATTGATGGTCTATCTCGGCACCCCGCACGAGCCGGTCAACCGGGAGGTGCTGGAGGACGCCGACTGGGGCGGGATGCTGCTGCTCGGCACCGGCATTTCGATGGTTTACGCCGGCCTTGATCAGGGCAATCGGCTCGACTGGCTGGAATCCGGCACGGTCGCCGCGCTCTTGATCGGAGGCGCCGTGCTATGCGCCGCCTTTCTGATCAACGAGATGATCGTTCGCCGGCCCTGGGCCCATGTCAACGTACTGTTTTCGCGCAATGTCGGGCTCGCGCTGGTCGTCATTCTTCTCTACACGCTCACGAGCCTGTCCAATTCGTCGCTGGTGCCGAATTTCCTCGCCGTCGTCGGTCAGCTGCGGCCCGAACAAACCGGCGTGCTGCTGGTCACCTATGGCGCGCTGCCGATGTTCGTGATGGTACCGGTGTCGATCTTCCTGCTCCGGCATTTCGATCCCAGGGGCGTGCTGATTATCGGCCTGTCGGCATTCGCCGCGGCGAACCTGCTCGGTACGCAATTGACGCACGACTGGGCGCTCGGTGATTTCATCACGATCGTTGTCCTGCAATCGATCGGCCAGGCGTTCACGTTGTTGCCGATCATCATCGTCGCGGTGTCCAATGCCGATCCGACCCGGGCGACCGCGTTCGCCGCCTATATCCAGATCATGCGGCTCGGCGGCGCCGAGATCGGCATCGCGCTGATGGGCACCTGGCTGCGCGTCCGCGAGCAAATCCATTCCAATTATATCGGCCAGCATCTTGCGAGCGGCAGCGACAACGTCGTCCGTATGCTCAAGCAACTTTCGGACAGTTTTGCGAGCCACGGCGCGGCAATCGCGCCGGCACGCGCGATGGGGTCGCTGTCGGCGCTGGTGCAGCGCGAGTCGAAGGTGCTTGCCTTTTTAGTAGGCTTCTGGCTGACGTTCTGGCTTGCGATGATCGCGCTCGGCTTTGTGGCCCTGATGACCAGAGCCCCGCCGGGACCTTTCGCGCCGGCGCCGTTTGGCGCAGCGCAGGCCGTGATGCGGCGGTTCGGATGGTCGCGGAC
>JAQGKJ010000760.1 GCA_028290165.1 Bradyrhizobium sp.
TCATCACTCATCAACAAACCCTGGAACCCGATCACGCCGCGAATCACCTGTTCGATGATTGTCGCAGAAGTCGTCGCCGGATGGGCGGGGTCGAGTGCACTAAACACAACATGTGCGGTCATCGCGATCGGCAGGTCCGCAAGCGGTTGAAAAGCAGCGAAATCGGTCCGTTCCAGCTCCGCTTCGGGCGTATCTACCTGTGGAAGCCTGAAATGGGTATCCGCGGTCGCCCTGCCATGCCCGGGGATGTGCTTGAGAACAGGCAAAATGCCGCCCTGTTCCAGCCCCTCCGTGACGGCACGCGCGATCGCCGCGACCTTGACCGGCTCGGTTCCGTACGCCCGGTTGCCGATCACCGCATCCGCACCGGGAACCGGAACATCGGCCAGTGGCAGGCAGTCCACCGTTACGCCGGCTTCGGTCAGGTCTGCCGCAATCAGGCGCGCGCTCAGCCGCGCCGCTGACAGGCCGAGCGCCGGATCGATGTCATAAAGTGCTGCGAACACGGCTCCCGGCGGATAGACCGGCCAGTGCGGGGGACCTAGGCGCTGCACCCGGCCGCCTTCCTGATCGATCAGGACCGGTGCATCGGGGTTCCCGATCGCTGCGCGCAATTCACGGACAAGCGTAATTACTTGGGTCGGCGTCTCAATATTCCGCTTGAATAGAATAAATCCCCATGGCCGCATTGAGCGGATGAATTCGCGCTCTTCGGCGGTGAGCTCCAGACCGGATACGCCTGTGATGAATGCGCGGCTGTTCATGGCGCCGATTAGCCCGCAGCCGGTCCGAGGGTCAAGGAAAGGCCCGTTAATTCCGTTGGACGACGCACTGTCCGCCCGCCGTCTTCAGGCTGCCGCAGAACTGGGAGGCTTCATCGGGCGACCCGAACGGACCCACCATGGCGCGGTAGTAAACGCCCTTGTCGCCGAGATCGGCGCGCTTGATCACGGGGCTGCGCGATCCCAGCACCGCCGGGAACTTGCCCTGCAGGGCCCGGTAGGAGGCCTGGGCGTCGGCTTCGTTACGCTGGGAGGATACCTGAACCAGATATCCACCACTGCCTCCGCCGCCACTTGGCGCGGTCTGGACCGGGGTGGTATTGGCGACGCGAGTGTTCGTATCCGCGGCCGGCGCTGGTTGCGAGCCCGGGGCCAGCGACAAGGGCGCATTGGCGCTCGCATTGGCGGCCGACGGCGCGCTTCGCGGCGTTGTCTTTGCAGCGGCCGCCGGTTTGGGGCTCGTTTGCGGTGAGGTCGGTGCTGCGGTAACCGGCGCCGCGGATGCGTCAGCCTGGTCGCCATGGACGGAGAAGGTCTTGATCTTCCGCGGCTCGCCGTTTGGCATGGTGCCATTGCCGGAATTCGCCAGTGGCGAACCACTGGGAGGAACCACGCTCGCCGCGGAGGGCGGATTGTTGTTTTGGTTTAGCGGCGGAAACACCACGCGCGGGCCGGACTTGGCATTGACGTCGACGGGTGCTTCTTCGCGCGGAACGATTTTCTCGGTGCCATCACCCGTCGCCATCCGGTCCGGCACTTTGGCGGAGCCGTCCGATGGCGCCGGCACAATCTTGGTCGGACCCGCGTCAGCCCTGATGATCGGCGGTTCGCCGCTGCGGGGCGATCCGACATAGGTGCGATACGCAAAGGCCGCGCCCGTCCCCAACACAGCGAGCGCAAGAACAACGAGCACGGTGGCCATGCCGCCGCGACGCTTCTCGACCTGTTCTTCGGCCCCGTCCTCGTAACCGTCCTGATAGCCGTAGCCGTCATCCGCATAGGCCGGATTGTGCTGGGAATGCTCATCGCCGGTCTCGAGTTGGCCGTACAGCGCATCGTCATAGCGCGACGGATCCACTTCCTGAACGGCGTCGTCATAGGGCTGCTCGTGTTGATAATCCGGCTCCGGCGCAGCACGCGCGGCGGCATAGCGCTGCAGCGGATGCACGGCGCTTGGATAATCCTGAGCGTAGTCCTCCTGCTGCGGCACTTCCTGCCTGTTGGCGCGCTGCATCCATGGCGGCGGGCCCGCGGGAGGCACGGTGACCTCCTCCGGCTCTGCAGCCGGCGGAGGCTGGTATGGAGCGCGTGCGCTGGTGCGCGGCGGTACTTGCGCATTGGCCCGACCCATGGTGCCGAACGGATCGGTCTGACCGATCAGCCGGGCGAGTTCAGCGAGCGGATCGCTCTCGCGCCCGGCGGAGGTGTGATCAGCGCCGTGGTCGTAATCGTCCTCGGGAAAAGGTCTGTCCTGATATCGATCAGCCATCGTGTTGATGCGTCCCCTTCGGGAAAGCTGCCAAGGTCGCTACCACAAACGAACCAAGCCTATGCCCAGATACCCCCAGGTCCCCATGCGAGCGGTATTTGCCCCCAATTACCGCATCTCGTCCGGAGCATGGACGCCAAGAATGGCCAAGCCCGATGCCAGAACCGAGACGACGCCCTGGACCAACGCCAGCCGCGCCTTTGTGATCTCTGCATCATTATTGATAATGAAGCGTAAATAGGGCAAATCGCGCCCTCTCGTCCACAGCGCATGAAATTCGCTGGCAAGATCATACAGATAAAAAGCGATTCGGTGCGGCTCATGTGCCATCGCCGCGGCCTCGATGATCCGGGGGTAGAGCGCCAGCCGCCGCAGCAGGTCGAGTTCCGCCGGATCGGTCAGCCGCTCTACGGCCGCCCCCTTGAGGAACGCCGCCCGGGCGCCCGCCTCCTCCGGCAGCTCCGGGACCACCTCGCGGGCGTTACGGAACACCGAGTGACCTCGGGCGTGCCCGTACTGCACGTAGAACACCGGGTTCTCCCGCGACTGCTCGATCACCTTGGCGAGGTCGAAATCAAGCACCGCATCGTTCTTGCGGTAGAGCATCATGAAGCGGACGGCATCCTTGCCGACCTCGTCGACCACTTCGCGCAAGGTGACGAAATCGCCGGAGCGTTTCGACATTTTTACGGGCTCGCCGCCACGCAATAGCCGGACGAGCTGGACGATCTTCACATCGAGCGTGGCCTTGCCCGACGTCACCGCCTTGATCGCCGCTTCCACGCGCTTGACATAGCCGCCGTGATCGGCGCCCCAGACGTCGACGAGGTTGTGGAAGCCGCGGTCGAACTTGTTCTTGTGATAGGCGATGTCAGCGGCAAAATACGTATAGGAGCCATCGGATTTCTTCAGCGGACGATCGACGTCGTCGCCATAGGCGGTGGCGCGGAACAACAGCTGCTCGCGGTCCTCGTAATCCTCGACCGGCGCTCCTTTCGGCGGCGGCAGGCGGCCCTCATAGACGTCGCCCTTCGAACGAAGATAGTCGATGGTCTCGGCGATGCGGTTATTGCCGGTTTCGATCAGCGACCGCTCGGAGAAGAACAGGTCGTGCTTGATATTGAGCACGGCGAGATCGCCCTTGATCTCCTCCATCATCATCGCGATCGCCTTGCCGCGCACGATCGGAAACCACGCGCCTTCCGGCATCGTCAACAGCCTGTCGCCGTATTCAGCCGCCAGCGCCTGCCCGACCGGTTTCAGATAGTCGCCGGGATAAAGCCCCTCCGGAATCCCGCCGATGTGTTCGCCGAGCGCCTCGCGATATCTGAGATAGGCCGAGCGCGCGAGTACATCGACCTGGGCGCCGGCGTCATTGACGTAATATTCGCGCGTCACGTCGTAATCGGCAAACGCCAGCAGGCTTGCCAGCGCGTCGCCGAACACCGCGCCGCGGCAATGGCCGACATGCATCGGCCCGGTCGGGTTGGCCGAGACATATTCGACATTGACCTTCTCGCCGGCGCCGACGGCGCTTCTTCCATAGGCTTCACCTCCGCTCAGCACGGTGCGCAAGGCGTCGGCCCATGCCTGGGGTTTCAAAGTCAGATTGATGAAACCGGGGCCCGCGACGTCGACGGAGGCAATCAAATCGTCGGCGCGCAATTTGGCTGCGATCGCCTCGGCGAGATCGCGCGGTTTTGTCTTCGCCTCTTTCGCCAGCACCATCGCGGCGTTGGTCGCCATGTCGCCATGCGAGGCATCGCGGGGCGGCTCGACCACGACCCGCGACAGGTCGATATTGGCCGGCCATCCGCCTTCCGCGGCGAGTGCGCCGCAAGCGGCATACACACGCGCCAGCCCGTCGGCGAAAAGATGCAGCGGTGAAGCTTTGTCGGCCATGGGCGCATTGTACCGGCGATTGTGCCGCGCATGCGGCTTAAGCCCGCCGCCTAACGTAAATCCGGGGTCGAGTCAAAAAGCCTTTGGTGTTCGGTGATGGCAAAGCGGTCGGTCATTCCGGCTATAAAATTCCCGATCCGTCGTGCGTGCTCGGTCTCGGACTCCGTATTCCCGCCATGGCGCAGCCATTCAACCGGCAGATCGCCGGGGGTCCGCTGGTAGCGCGCGAACAGGTCGAACACGATCTGCTCGGCCTCGCCCATTACCCGCATGACCCGCGGATGACGGTACATCCGCAGCTTCAGGAACGACTTGATCTCGGCTTCCTGTTTGGCGACGACGGCGGAGAACGCGATCAGCGCGTCCCCTTGGTTGCGGACCTCGTCGGCCGATTTCGGCTGTGCGGCCTGCAGACGCCTGCCGGCCTCCGCGAAAACTGCGCCGATCAGATAGGAGATCAGTTCTCGCACCAGCTCGGCGCCGCGCCTGTTCTCATCGAGACGGGGATAAGCCTTATCGATTTCGGCGATCATCTTGGCGGTGAGCGGCATGACCTTGAGATCTTCGACCGCAAACAGGCCGGCCCGCAGGCCATCGTCGATGTCGTGGGCGTCATAGGCAATATCGTCGGCGATCGCCGCGACCTGGGCCTCCAGCGAGGCAAAGCTAAAGAGTTCCAGATCGTAGGTCCCGACATATTCGGCAATCCCTGCGGGAATGCCGCGGTCGCGGTAACGTCCGACCGCGAGGCCGCTCCGGTCCGTCATGGGGCCGTTGTGCTTGACGATACCCTCCAGCGATTCCCACGTCAGGTTGAGGCCGTCGAAATCGGGATAGCGATGCTCCAGCGCGGTGACGATGCGCAGCGTCTGGGCGTTGTGATCGAAGCCGCCATGGGCCTGCAGACAGGCATCCAGCGCCCGCTCGCCGGCATGGCCGAACGGCGGATGGCCGAGGTCGTGCGCCAGCGCCAGCGTTTCCGTCAGATCCTCGTCGAGGCCGAGCTGCCGGGCCAGCGCGCGGGCGATCTGCGCCACCTCCAGCGTATGGGTCAGCCGGGTGCGGTAATGGTCGCCTTCGTGGAACACGAAAACCTGGGTTTTGTGCTTGAGGCGGCGAAACGCGGTGGAATGAATGACCCGATCGCAATCGCGCCGGAACGGGCTGCGGGTCTTGCTCGGCGGCTCCTCGAACAGCCGTCCACGGCTGCGGTCGGGGTCGCAGGCATAGACCGAGCGGGGAGCAGCCATTCCGACCGACACGCGGTATTATCCTTCCAAAGGGTTTGATTCCGGCGTCCGGCGCACTTAACTACCTCTGGCGGGTATTTCAAATAACGTGAAATCCGCTGGGGAATACGGAGCGACTTTATGACACCAGCCAATGTCGTCATCAGCGAGCGGGCGGCCCGCCGCATCGGGGAAATCCTCAAGACCGAGGGTGACGGTGCGATGCTGCGCATCAGCGTCGAGGGCGGTGGCTGCTCCGGCTTTCAGTACAAATTCGACATCGAGCGGGCCCAGGCCGAAGACGACCTCGTGATCGCGCGCGACAGCGCCGTGGTGCTGGTCGATCCGGCCTCGGTGCCGTTTCTGGCGGGCTCGGAAGTCGATTTCGTCGACGACCTGATCGGTGCCTCGTTCCGCGTGGTCAATCCCAACGCCACCGCATCCTGCGGCTGCGGCACCAGTTTTTCGATTTGAGAAACCCCCAGGATTCGGTCGGCACCTTGACGGGTGACCCGTAGGGCGGTACATTAACTCACACTTGGGTGTGAGGGAATGATCGTCAGTTTCCGCGACGATTGGCTGCGCGCGTTCTTCGTGGACGATGTCCGGTCGCGTAGCATCCCGTCCGACCTGGAAAACCGGTTGTTCCGCAAGCTCCAGATGATCGATGACGCGATGACGGATCAGGATTTGCGCGTGCCGCCGAGCAATCATTTCGAAAAGCTGCGGGGCAAGCTTGCCGCCTTTCATTCGATCCGCGTCAACAAGCAATGACGGCTCATCTTCCAATGGGATGGCAGCCGAGGCGAAGCGACAAGCGTCTATCTCGACGACCACAGCTATACGTGAGGTGAGCGATGCTGATGACGAAACGCAAACCGGCAAGCGTCGGCGAAATCCTGGTTCAGGAATTCATGGAGCCGATGGGATTGACGCAGGGCGTGTTGGCTGAGGCCATGGGCGTGCAGCGCAAGCACGTCAACGAGTTGTGCAACAACCGCAGGGCCGTGACGGCGCCGACCGCGCTTATCCTGGCCCGTGTGTTCGGCAACAGTCCGGACTTCTGGCTGAACGTGCAGCGACGCAGCGATTTGTGGGAGGCGATGCACTCGCCGCGCGAGCGCGAGCGGATCAAACGCGCCCGACCGCTAGGAGCGGCTGCGTGAGCCCGGAATCGAAACGCATGGATGCCGGATTGGAGCCCAACTGATGCGCATTGCGACGTGGAACGTCAATTCGATCCGGCAGCGGCTCGACCACCTCCAGACCTGGCTCAGGGATAGTGCGCCCGACATCGTCTGCCTGCAGGAGACAAAATGCATCGACGATGCGTTTCCGCGGCTTGAGCTCGAGGCCCTCGGATATAACGTGGTTACCCACGGCCAGAAAACTTTTAATGGCGTCGCGCTGTTGTCAAAGCTGCCGTTCGAAGAGACCAAGTCGGGCCTCGCCGGCGATGACGAAGACGCCCACGCCAGGTTTCTCGAAGGCGTGGTCACGCTGAAGCAGGGTGTGCTCCGGGTCGCCTGCCTCTATTTGCCTAACGGCAACCCGCCGGAGACCGAAAAATATCCCTACAAGCTCAAATGGATGTCGCGGCTTCTTGAGTATTCAAGACAACGGCTTCAAGCGGAGGAACCGCTGGTGCTGGCGGGAGACTTCAACGTCATTCCGAAGGCTGAGGACGTCCATAATCCGGCGGCCTGGGTCAACGACGCCCTGTTTCGCGCCACCACCCGGGAGAGTTTTCAGTCGCTGGTGGGCTCGGGGCTCACGGACGCACTGCGCGCCGTCAACGACGCGCCGGGCCAGAACACCTTCTGGGATTATCAGGCCGGCGCCTGGCAGAAGAACCAGGGTTTGCGCATCGATCATCTCCTGCTGTCGCCGCAGGCTAGCGACCGGCTGATCGATGTCGGCATCGACAGCTATGTGCGCGGCTGGGAAAAACCGTCGGATCACGTGCCGGTGTGGGCGGATCTGGATTTCGAGACGGCGTAACAACCTTGGTGGGGAGAAAATGGTGGGCACGCCTCGCTTTGCCCACCTACGGATCTACTTCAATCCCGGCGGCCCTGCACCCAGTGCTCGAGCATCTGCAGCGCCATCGCGCGGTCGTCATCGGACGCCTTGGCGATCGCCTTGTTGTAGCTTTCCTTGATCCAGGTCTCGTCCGGCGCGGCGCTGTCGCGCGCAAGCGTCAGCCACATCAGCCCGCGCGCTGCCTGACGCGGCAGCTGGTCGCCGTTGAACAGCATCTGTCCGAGCAAGGCCTGCGCCTGATGCTGGCCTTTCTGGGCGGCCAGGCCGAGCCAGCGCGCGCCATAGCGGAAATCATCCCGCGACGAGCCGACGCCCTTGAGGTAAAGCCGCGCCAGG
>JAQGKJ010000767.1 GCA_028290165.1 Bradyrhizobium sp.
GCTGGCGCGGCGAATGTTTTGTGTTTGATGACCGCGTTGCGGTCGGTCACGGGCTGCGGGAGCGCCGAATGGAACATGATTGCGATGAGTGATGTGAAGACGCTCAGCGACCGCATCGACATGCTCGAAGCCCGGCTGACGTTCCAGGACGCGACCATCGAGACGCTGAATGAGACCATCACCGCGCAGTGGCATAAGATCGATGCGTTGACGCGCCGGGTCGCAGCCTTAAGCGAACGGCTGCAGCAGGCCGAGAGTCATTTGCCCGGCGCTGCCGACGAAACGCCGCCGCATTATTAGGGAATGCTTATCCGCGAATAGCTGACTTCACGGCTTCACCGCAAACCAGATCGCGATAGCGACGAGGGCTACGACGATCGCGCCCCACATCACGGGCGTCACCTGCTTCGAACTTCCGCTTCGAGGGGAATCGTTCGCAGCGTGGTTGAATCCCTCACCCATTTGCCGCGCGTTTTCTTGGCGCTTTCCGGGATGCGGCTTTGCGCGGGCGGTGTGGCTTTGACGGCGACGGCTGCGCCACACTGACGGGATCGGATGCCGGAAAGCTGTCGATCAGACCGGCCTCGAGTTTTGCGTGGATATCCCGGTCGGCCTTGGTGGCTTCGCGGGGATTGGCGGCATGCTTGTCATGTGCCGCAGGATTGAATTTCTCAGGCATGTTCCGCCTCCGTGACACGACAACGCCCGCGCCATCCGGAGGTTCCGCCAAGAGGTACGAGGGAACCGTCACCAGAATGCCGGTGCGCGGCCGCCAATGCCCGGAAACGGGCACTCCCAGCGGGGGATTTCTGTGCGGGATGATCAATATCGCACAGACAGTTTTGGCAACTTCGGATCGACTATCCAGGCGATGAGATTGCATCCTCGTCGCGAGGCTGAATTGCGGGCTCCAAAGATAAATTCCGACCCTAGCCCGTTTGGAATTTTCCATTTGGGGCGGCCGCTGGACCTAGTCGCCAGGCCGGAGGACTGTGCGTTCGGGGTCCCGTTGAAAGAGCGACCTAGGGATCGCCGATTTCTCGCAGGTTATCGGCGCAATGGGTGCGGTCGTGCAGTAAAGCATCGAATTGGCCGGGACGGCATCCCCTTTCCGGCCTTTTCGCTGGGTTTTCCGCGCCGCTCGCTTGAGTGCCAGCCCCCTCACGCGCGCGTTGGCTTGACCGTTCCCTTGGCCGTTCCCTTGGCCAAGTCGGTATCCACAGTGTATCAGGAGCGGCATCCCGCCTCCTGATCCACGCTGCGGAAACCTGCGTTTGACCCAAACTCAACCGATAAAACCCCTCCTTGAAGTGCTCGCCGGCCGCAGGCAGAAGGTGCCGCCGATCTGGATGATGCGACAGGCCGGCCGCTATCTGCCCGAATATCGCGAAGTCCGCGCCAGGGCGGGCGGCTTTCTCGATCTGTGCTTCACGCCGGAATTCGCCGCCGAGGTCACGCTGCAGCCGATCCGCCGCTTCAATTTCGACGCCGCGATCATCTTCTCGGATATTCTCGTCGTTCCCTACGCGCTCGGCCGTGAGGTGCGCTTCGAGGTCGGCGAAGGCCCGCGGCTCGAAACGCTGGATACGCCGGACAAGGTCGAGATGCTGGCGCGAGAGGCCGACTTCGGCAAACTCGAGCCGGTCTATGAGGCACTGCGCCGCGTGCGCCGCGAGCTCGACGCTGGGATTGCCCTGATCGGCTTTTGCGGAGCGCCCTGGACGGTTGCGACCTATATGGTGGCCGGACAAGGCACTCCCGATCAGGCGCCGGCGCGGATGATGGCCTATCGTCACCCGGGCGCGTTTGCAAAAATCATCGACGTGCTGGTGGAGAACTCGATCCAGTATCTCGTCGGGCAGCTGAAGGCAGGCGCCGACGTGCTGCAGATTTTCGACACTTGGGCCGGCGTGCTGCCGCCGCGCGAGTTTGCGCGCTGGTCGATCGAGCCGACCCGGCGCATCGTCGAAGGCGTGCGCAAAAAAGTGCCGGGCGCAAAGATCATCGGATTTCCCAGAGGCGCCGGCGCGTTGCTGCCGGGATATGTGGAAACGACCGGCGTCGATGCCGTCAGCATCGACTGGGCGGCCGAGCCCTCATTGATCCGCGAGCGCGTGCAGAACCGCGTCGCCGTTCAAGGCAATCTCGATCCGCTGGCGCTGATCGCAGGCGGGGCAGCTCTGGATTCCGCGGTCGATGACGTGCTTGAGAATTTTGCGGAAGGCCGGCTGATCTTCAACCTCGGCCACGGCATCCAGCCGGAAACCCCGATCGCGCACGTCGAGCAGATGGTGAAGCGGGTGCGGGCGTATAAGGGCTGAGCCGCCGCTTACGGCTCGGGCCGCGTCCGCGCGATGATATCGGCCGCACCCTTGTGCAGCAGTTCCAGCCCGACCGCGCGGCCGAGTTCGCGCGGGCGGTTGGCGGGGCCGGTGCGGGTGACCTCGATGAACTGGCCGTTGCGGGCCTCGTCCAGCACCGAGGCGGTCAACGTCATCTCGGCGCCGTCGATCGTGGCATAGCCCGCAATCGGCGAATTGCAGTGGCCATTGAGCACCCACAACACCTCGCGCTCGGCGTCACAGCAGAGATGCGCGGCAGCGTCGTCGATCAGCGAAAGATAGCGCCGCGTCTGCCAATCCGTCGCTGCGCACTCCACGGCGACGATGCCCTGGCCCGCCGCGGGCAGCATTTCCGCAGGCGTCAGCTCGCAGGCAATGCGGCCGGCGAGCCCGACGCGCTCCAGCCCGGCCCGCGCCATGATCAGCGCGTCGGCCGGGCCGACCTCGCCGCCGCCGGGCAGCCGCTGCATGTCGCCGCGATCGAGCTTTGCGACACGGGTATCCGCCGCGCCGCGATAATGGATGACGGTGGCTTCCGGAAACAGCCGGCGCAGATAGGCCGCGCGCCGCACCGCGTTGGTGCCGATCTTGAAGCCCTTGCCGCGTGACGCCTTGAAATTTTCAAGCGAGAGGCCGGGACGCAGCACCAGCGAACCGTTGGCGGCATCGCGCGCCAGCGTCGCGGCGATGATCAGGCCGGGCGTCTCCTCGTTGCCGGGCACGTCCTTGAGCGAATGCATCGCCGCCTGCAATTCGCCAGCCCGCATCGCCTCGCGGATCTCGGCGACGAACGCGCCGCCC
>JAQGKJ010000474.1 GCA_028290165.1 Bradyrhizobium sp.
GAAAAATTCTTCGGCATGATCATCCCCAAGGAATATGGCGGGCTCGGCTTCTCGCCCTACGCGCATTCGGAAGTGGTGCGGAAGATTTCGACGCGCTCGGTAACGGCCGCCGTCACCGTGATGGTTCCGAACTCGCTGGGCCCGGGCGAATTGTTGATGCGCTTTGGCACCCAAGATCAGCAGCAGCAATGGCTGCCGCGCCTTGCCGACGGCCGCGAGATTCCCTGCTTTGGATTGACCAGCCCCGAAGCCGGCTCCGACGCCGCATCGATGGTCGACAGCGGGGTCATCTGCAAGGGCAATTTCGAGGGGCGCGAAGTGCTCGGGCTGCGCCTTAACTGGCACAAGCGCTACATCACGCTCGGCCCGGTCGCGACGCTGCTCGGCCTCGCGTTCAAGGCCTACGACCCCGATCATCTCGTGGGTCCGAGGGAAGAACTCGGCATCACCGTGGCGCTGATCCCGACGCATCTGCCCGGCGTCGAGATCGGCCATCGCCATTTGCCGGCGATGCAGGTGTTCCAGAACGGCCCGAATTGGGGCCGCGATGTCTTTATTCCCATGGATTACATCATCGGCGGCCAGGAACGTCTGGGTCAGGGCTGGAAAATGCTGATGACGGCGCTGGCCGCCGGCCGCGGCATCTCGCTGCCGTCGCTGTCCGCTGCGGGTGCGGCCTATGCGGCGCGCACCACCGGGGCCTATGCCCGGATACGCGAGCAGTTCAATGTACCCATCGGGAAATTCGAGGGCATCGAGGAGCCGCTGGCCCGCATTGCCGGCACCGCCTACCTGCTCGATGCGGCCCGGCGGCTGACCTGCGCAGCCCTCAACCAGGGCCGTCATCCCGCGGTCATTTCCGGCATCATGAAGCTGCAGGCGACCGAGCGGATGCGGGTCGCGATCGACGACGCCATGGACATCCATGGCGGCAAGGCCGTGATCGACGGCCCGCAGAATTACATGGGCAACCTCTATCGCTCGGTGCCGGTCGGTATCACGGTGGAGGGCGCCAACATCCTGACCCGTAACCTGATCGTGTTCGGCCAGGGCGCGATCCGCGCGCATCCTTATCTGCTGGAAGAGATGAACGCGCTGGGCGACGAGGATCGCACAAAAGGATTGGACGCCTTCGACAAGGCGTTCTGGAAGCATATCGGTCACAGCATCACCACGCTGTTCCGGGCCTGGGGTCGCAGCTGGAGCGGCGGGATGTTCGCGCCCGCGCCCGAGGCGGGAGCGGCGACCGGGTTCTATCGCCAGCTTTCGCGTTACTCGTCGGCGTTCGCGCTGTGCGCCGACATGGCGTTATTGACGCTCGGCGGCGCGCTGAAACGCAAGGAAATGCTGTCGGCGCGGTTCGGCGATATTTTGTCCGAACTCTATCTGCTTTCGGCCGCGCTAAAGCGCTGGCAGGACGAGGGCCGGCAGCCCGCGGATTTTGCTGCGCTCGAATGGTGCATGGCGACCGGCTTCCGCACCATCGAAAACCGCTTTGCGGAGATTCTCGCCAATCTGCCCAATCGTTTCGTCGCCATCGTGTTGAAAATC
The DNA here is from genome assembly GCA_028290165.1 of Bradyrhizobium sp. Next base: position 1,552 of record JAQGKJ010000474.1, read on the forward strand.
CTGGTCCAGCCGTTCGGCGCCCGTGTGCTCGGGCCTTCGGACCTTGTGGTCCATCAATGCGCCCAGCTGGTGCTGGAGCCATCGGCGGCGCGCGATCGCCTGACGCCGGATCTGTCGCATGTCGAAGACGACCGCGGCGTGGCGCGGCTGGAAAAGGCGTTTCTGCTGGTTACCGCCGCCGAGGATATCGCCAAAAGAATACGCGCGGCACACCTTCACGACTGGCAGCAGGCCGTGAAGAAGGGCGTCATCACGCAAGGAGAGGGCGATCAGCTTGCGGCGGCGCATGACGCGGTCGCAAAGGTGATCGAGGTCGACGACTTCCCGCCAGAAGCGCTGTCGCCGATTTACAAGAAGCCCGCCGAAGTGCATCAATTCTTCCAGGAGCTTGGGGAATCAAGGGCGGCAAGCTGATGGCGCGACCGGTTTTTATTATCGACGGCAGCCGGACGCCGTTCCTGAAAGCGCGCAGCGGTCCGGGGCCGTTCACCCCGGTCGATCTCGCCGTGCAATGCGGCCGGCCGCTGTTGGCGCGGCAACCCTTCGCACCCACCGCCTTCGATCAGGTGATCCTCGGCTGCGTCAATGTGATTGCCGACGAGATGAACCCGGCCCGCGTCGCGGCGCTGCGGCTCGGCATGGGCGAAGCGATGGTCGCTTTCACGGTGCAGATCAATTGCGGCTCCGGCATGCAGTCGATCGACACGGCGTACCGCTATATCCGTGAAGGCGTATCCGATCTGATCCTGGCCGGCGGGTCGGAAGCGCTGAGCTACGCGCCGCTGGTCTGGCCGCAGCAGGGCGTGCGCTGGTTCGCGGGGCTCGCCGGTGCCAAGGGCATTTTGGGCAAGATGGCTGCAATTGCGAAAGCGCGCCCGGCCTATTTCAGGCCGATCATCGGGCTCGAGCGTGGGCTGACCGATCCGATCACCGAACTCAACATGGGCCAAACCGCGGAAGTGGTCGGGCACCTCTTCGGCATCACCCGCGCCCAATCGGACTTCTATGCCGCCGAAAGCCACAAGCGGCTGGCCCATGCGCAGGCGCAGGGCTTCCTCAAGGGCGAAGTAGAAACTTCCTTTGCGCGTGACGGAAAGTTCTACGACCACGATGATGGTGTACGACCGGACTCCTCGCCGGAGACGCTATCGAAATTGAAGCCGGTGTTCGAGCGGCCCTGGGGCCAGGTCACCGCCGGCAATTCCTCGCAGATCACCGACG
>JAQGKJ010000772.1 GCA_028290165.1 Bradyrhizobium sp.
TGAAGTGAACCAGCCGCTTGCCGCCGTCGTCGCCAACGCTGAGGCCTGTCTGCGCTGGCTCGACCGCGGACCTCCCGACCTGGATGCAGCGCGCCGTTCGGTGGAATGGGTAATAGACGACGGCAATCGGGCGAGCGAGGTGATGCGGCGTGTCCGGGCGCTCGCCAACAAGACCAGCATTGAGAAGGTGCCGCTCGACGTCAATGACGTCGTCAGGGAGGTCATGGCGCTGGTGCAGGGTGAGTTGATCGGCCACCACGTGTCGCTGCGAACGGAGTTGGCGCCGGTTCTACCTATGATCCTGGGCGACCGGATCCAACTCCAGCAGGTGATTATCAACCTGGTGATGAACGGCATTGAAGCCATGGAATCGGTCACGGACCGGCCGCGCGAGCTTTTGATCCGGTCAGGTCAGGACGAGACGCGCCGGGTGTTCGTACGTGTGACGGATTGCGGCGTCGGAATCTCCGCTGAGGATACGGACCGGCTGTTCAATGCGTTCTTCACAACCAAATCCAGCGGTATGGGCATGGGACTTTCGATCTGTCGTTCGATCGTGGAGGTTCACGGGGGACAATTGTCGGCTTGCGGCAATCAGGGACCCGGTGCAACGTTCCAATTCGTCCTGCCCTCGTATCAGGAGGAGGTATCGTGACCGAGCGCCCCAAATCATCGCGTGAACCCGCGAGCGCCAAGGAACCGGTCGTCTTTGTTATCGACGATGACGAATCGATGCGCAGGGCGCTCACCAATCTTTTTCAATCGGTCGGCCTGGACGTTGAGGTGTTTGCTTCGGCGCCCGATATGCTGCAACGCAAGCTTCCAGATGTCGCCAGTTGCCTGGTCCTCGACGTCAGGTTGCCGGGGGTGAGTGGCCTCGACTTTCAAACCGAACTAGCCAAGGCGAACATGCACATTCCGATCATCTTCATGACCGGCCATGGCGACATTCCGATGACCGTCAGGGCCATGAAAGGCGGGGCGGTCGATTTCCTGACCAAGCCGTTTCGCGATCAGGACATGCTCGATGCCGTGGTAGCGGCGATCGAACGGGACCGGAAGCGGCGCGAAGCTGGCAAGATTGTCGCGAACTTGCAGGCCCTGTTTGAGACCCTGACCCCCCGCGAGCGGGAGGTGCTGGCTTTGGTTGCTTCCGGCTTGATGAACAAGCAAATAGCGGCCGAGGTCAGCCTTGCCGAGATCACCGTAAAGATCCATCGGGGACACATTATGAAAAAAATGGGCGCGAGGTCGCTGGCCGACCTGATCAGAATGGCCGAAACGCTCGGAATTCGTCGCGCGAAGCCGTCTGACGTACAAACCTAAGTATATTTTACAATCTTGCTTTGCGACCCCATCATTCGACGGAGTCACTATGCCAGGGCAACCGCTTTGTTCCCACGTCAGGAAGGATCGTCTTGTCAACGCTTTCGGTCATTGCCGTCATTGACGATGATGCGTCCGTTCGTGCCGCCACGAACAATCTTCTGAGTTCGCACGGGTACATCGTCCATACATTTGGGTCCGCCGATGAATTCTTGCGGTCCACCCACCTGCATGACACGTCGTGTGTGATTGCGGATGTACAGATGCCGGTCATGAGTGGTTTGGACCTGCTAACATTTGTGCGCGCGCAGGGTTACCGTGCGCCGTTCATTTTCATCACGGCCTTCCCCGATGATAGCGTCCGCGCCCGAGCGCTGAAGGCCGGAGCCACCTGCTTCCTGGGCAAGCCCTTTGCGGGACCCACCTTGATCAAATGCCTCGATACGGCGCTGCAAGCACATCGCGGCGAAGCCGACACGTGAGACGGTGAACGCCGGCCCAGCATCGCGCACGCCACCTGCGATCGCTTCTTCGGATGCTATCGGTGCGTCTCAAAACGAGCCCGCGCACCGATAAACCAAGGTATGGGCGCCCCAAACCAATGCGGGCATGCGAATCAACCTCCGTAGGATCGGCCGTTCGCTTTGATCGGACTACGCTCTCATCAGGTGTCGGACCCAAAAATGCACAGGGGACGAATATGAGCCAAGCTGGTCAAACGCTAGGGGTGGAACCCATGTTGACGAAGTCATGGCCCTTTCGGTCGAGGCCTCGCAAGCATTCCCCAAGGCATGTGGAAAAGTATAGCGCCCCCGCGATCTTTCGGTGGGATGATCTAATGCACCTACCCGAGTTCGCGCGCTCGTCCACGCTGCGATGGACCTTGCTGTTGGCCGGCATATTTGCGGCTTTTACCATTGCCTTGCTCGGGTTTGTTTACTTGAAAACAAGACATGATTTGATGATGCGATCCGACCGCGCAATCATTTCGCAAATGGACGTCCTTGCGGAATTATCGGCGGAGCGGAGGCTCGCCGCGATCAATGAGGATCTGAAGCAGGATCCGACTCGCGTTCGGCTCTCAGGATTGTTCGATTCACACGGCCGCAGGATCGCAGGTAATCTTGAAAGCCCGCCACAAGGCCTCAAGTCCGATAACATGCTACAAAGTGCTGTCGTATACCGGTTGGATGAAAGCGGTCGAACGAAACAAGGGGTGCGCCTGATCGCGCGAACTTTGTCTGGTGGCGACGTGCTGGTGATCGGACGAAATGTCGCTGAAATCGAGGAGATCGCACGCGTCGTTGGCGGGGCGCTCGCGCTTGGCCTGTTTCCCGCGGTGCTTCTTTGCCTTGCAGTCGGTTTGTCGCTGAGCGCCCGTTCCCGCATGCGCATTGCCGAGGTCAACGAGCGGGTGCAGCGCATCGTTGCCGGCAATCTGCGTGAACGGTTGCCGCATCGGAACACCGACGATCCCTTCTCCAAACTTGCGATGATAGTCAATGGCATGCTCGACGAGGTGGAAACTCTCATCCACTCGCTTGCAGGCGTCGGCAACGACATCGCGCATGACCTGCGTACGCCACTCACCCGTGCGCGCCTGACACTTGAGCGCGGTCGCGCCGGCGCTACGACCCTGCCGCAGTTGCAAGCTGTTGCAGACAAAACGATAGATGGACTCGATCAATCGCTATCCATCATTACCGCCATTTTGCGGCTTGCGGAAATCGAGAAAAGCCAGCGATCGGCTGGCTTTGGCATAGTCGCACTCGCCGATCTCATACGCGAGGTCAGCGACATGTACGAGCCGATAGCGGAAGACAAAGGCATCGCTCTCATGATCCACTCGCCGCACGAACTGAGCGTGCATGGCGACCGGGATCTGCTGATCGAAGCAGTCGCCAACCTCATCGACAACGCCGTCAAATTTACGCCGCCCGGCGGGCGCGTGGAAATCGGGTTGGTTCGCGGCAACGGCGAGAATATCGTGCGGGTTAAGGATACCGGTTCCGGCATCAGCGAACACGAACGCGACGCTGTCTTAAGGCGTTTCTACCGGTCGGATAAAATAAGACACACATCAGGCCTGGGTCTTGGGCTGAACCTGGTAGCCGCGATTGTAAAGTTGCACGGCTTCCGATTCAGGATCGTTCCGGGGCCCGGCTGCGTGGTCGAGATCGGATGCCCGTACGCACCGACGCTGCGTGGCTGACCTGGTCCGGAATCGAGTGCTAGATCGTCCGCGCTACGATGGGAACTTGCCGCAACAGCGCGGTGAGCGCCCAGCTCATCGAAAGCGTGCCGGTGAACACGATCGCGAATTTGACGAACGCAGGGAAGGCTGGATCGTAAACGACGTATTGCAGCCCGATGAGGAAAATGAAGTGCAGGAGATAGATGCCATATGCCGAGGGCTGCATCGCGTCGAGCAGCCAATGCGAAGACCGCGCAAAGCGCAGCAAAACCGCTGGCACCGTGAACGTCATCGCCGCACTGAACATCGCGAAGGCGAGACCATAGGCCACGTGCCACCAAAGCGGTGGTGAATTGAAATCCGCCAGCCAATTGTGGTGCGTATAGACCAGAAGCAGGATTGCGCCGTAGAAGGCCAACGCAAAGGCGAGCCACACCGTCCAGCGCTTTGCCAGCGCGCCATGCTGTGCAAGCATTCCGCTTCTCAAGCTGACCGCCCCGACGCCGACGCCGGCAAGAAAATATCCGGCATAGAGCAGGATGCGGCTGGTCTGAATCACAAGCGGATAGTGCCCCGGCTCCAGCCAGGATGAATCGCCAAACATCAGGCGCATCGGCAGATAGATGATGATCGAGAAAATCAGGAACGCAGCAAAGGCGGTCATCGGCCGGTCGCGCAGGGCGTAAATCAGCTGCCCAAGCCCTTCGATCGCCCGGGGCGCCGCCGCCCACAATAGCGCGGCGATCGTACCGAGCGCCAGCAACACCCACAAGAACCACGCCGACCCCGCCGGCCAGGGACCGATCGTCAAGGTGTGCCACCAGAAATGGAAGAAATTGAAATCAGTCGTTCCCGGCAGATGATAGCGCAGGAAGCTCGGATAATAGGCGATCGGCGTCACGACGAAGATCGAGACCAAAAACGGCACGCCCAATCGCCAGGCGCGGTGGGCCAGGAAGTTTGCGGGTCCCCTGCGCGCCAGGCTGTCACGAACGAACAATCCCGAAAGGAAAAACATGCAGGCCATGAAGAAACTGTCATTGAACAGCGCGACCAGGTCGAAGCCGAGCCAGCGCATCCTGTCGCCATTGCCGAAAACGGTGAAATTGAGGACGGAGTGGTACAGCACCACCAACAACGTAATGAAGGTGCGCGCGCGGTCCAGCGGAACGATGCGTTCCGCCGCCGTCACGGTCTGCCCGCCGTTATCGGCTTTTCGCGGCATTGCTTCTCGAACGCCTTGTAAATGATCTTCTTCAGCGTTACCTCGGCACATCATGCAGCGAAGCAAACGCGCCCCGCTCTTTCGACCTTATCCCGCTCTGACGGCGACGTTGAATGTATTGCCGTTGACGGTGCGTAGCTGCAACGTCGCGGCGCTACGCAGGCTTCCCGTATCCGCACCGCTTGCGGCGGGCAGTGTAATCGTCGCCATCGCCCCCACCTGCGCCCGCAAGCCGAACGGGCCCGGCGCAAAGCGGTTATAGGGGAACTCATTGCTAACAGCGGAAGCCGGCAGGCGGCTCAACGCTGTACCGTCCCACTGTTCGAGCACGGCGCCGTTGTTCGATTTGAGCGCCGCAGTCATCACGTTGGAAGGTGCCGCCGGTGTGCCGCCGTCGAGGTAGGCATGGAAGCGCACAGCGCCGTCGGAGAGCAGAACGCCATCCGTCAGACTGAGGTGATGATTGCCGGGGCTAACCGGGCCACCATGAAACGGCGTAATGACCGAGCCGCGGTAATAGTTATAGGTGGCGACGTTGAAGGCGACGGTGGCCGCAAATACCGCCAGCGCCAATTTCTGGAAAGTCCCGCTCCGAACCGGAAGCGGCAAGGCTCCGGACATCCAGCGGAACCAGCTGCGTTCGGCGAGCGCCGGCTTGCGCGCCAGCACCGCGTTGTCGAGCGAGAATGCGCCGCTGCCGCCAAGCATCAAGGTGGCACCGATCGCCAAGTTGCAGGCCGCCATTGTCCATTCATCGATGCAGGTGGCGCCTTGCCAGCCGAACATCAGCATCAGCACGACCGAGAGGCCGATGGAGACCAGCGCCGCGACGCGTGTGAGAAAGCCTGTCATCAAAAACAGTCCGGTGATCAGCTCGGCCGCGCTGAACAGGATCAGCGAGGCATAGAGAAGATAAAAATGATGCAGGAGAAAGGCGATGATATGGCCGGTTCCGAGCAATGCACCGGGCATGGCCGACTGGAATTTGTTGGCCATCCAACTCGCAGCGTTCGGATCGAGTTTGGCGGGCGCGTAGATGAAACGGCGCGACCCGCCGCCCCAATAGATGAAACCTTGAATGAAGCGGATGGAAAGCAGAGCGAGCGCGACGATGCGCAACGCGTCAGCCTGCCTACGCTGAGCGGCGGGATCGGAGACTGCGGCCGTCCCCTCGAGCGTAAGCGTGGACATGATGATGGCTCCTATCGTGAACGGACTCAGTGGACGGTGAAGAAAGGACGTCGTGACAGAACATGGTGCTGCTATGCATAGTGAAAGCCGACCTGCTGCAATTCGAGCATCGTGCCGCCCGCACCGGGGATTAGAACGACGCCATCCACCAGATGGTTGGTCAATTCGGCCGCGAGCGCGGCATGAGCAAGTTTATCAGGATTGACGCCGGCCTTGATGAGGGCCGCTGCCTGTTCCCAAATGGCATTGTGGCAGCACATGAAAACAACGCCGCGCCGCATCAGCGCCGGTATGGAATTATCCTCGGCGGAGAAGGCGCCGGCAGGATCCTCATAGTTCGCAGGATCGGCCGCCGCGGCCTTCTGCTCGATCATCAGCGTATTGCTCTTGAATTTCTCACCCGCCAGTCTCGTGAGCTGATACTTGTCCCATATCGCCTGATCGTAGAGCGCAAGGTGCGCCGTACCATGGGTCACCGAAACCGCCAGGAAGTCCGGGTGTTTGAACGACCAGATCTCCGTATTGAGCGTGTTGCGTATCAGGCTCAGCCACGGAATTCCGATGTCGACACCATCCCAGGCCTGCTTGGGCACGGGCCTGTAGGAGAGCACTTCGGTCAATGCCTCGTGATCCCATTGCTCTGGATGGTTCAGGATCATCGGCACGGTCTTGAAATCGCGACGGCGGGGTGCTTGCGCGAGACGTTGCTTCAACGCCTCAAGATGCGTGGCACCGGGAGGCGTCAATGCGGACTCGACAGCCGCCGCCGCGGGCTTGGCGCCCGCTGACGCAACAGCGATCGCGCCGGTGGCGATGGTCATAGCGAACGTTTTCAGTGCGCCCCTTCTGCCGGTGATAAGTTTCATCGCCGTTGTTTCCTGTCTGCCGTCTCCATAAAGATATGCAGCGGGGACTCTCGAGACCAATAAATCCTTTTTTATGAGGACAACGATTTTTAGTTTGAGCTGCACCCGGTCCGCACGAAGTGCTTTCTAAAGCAGGATTTAATGGCAGAGCTGAAGCGGCCTTCCCATCTGAGCCATACACCATCTAACTAGCTAACTAGGAGACCAAGATGAAATTCGCATTGATTGGCGCGGCCGCTGTCGCCGCCGCAGCTTTCGCAACTCCTGCACTGGCCCAGGCCGTTATCTCGGACCCGGGCTACTGCGCGCAGTTCTACCCCGACGCGAATTGCCAGAACCTCGGGCCGGGCAATCCGTATACCGATGGCGCTTACTATCACAACGATCCGACGACGGCGGCGCGGACGGCCGAGCTCAATGCGGACCGCTATCATGGCGGACCGAAATCGAACGATTGACGACGGGGGCTTCGCCACTTCGTTTGAGGGTGAAATACTACCCGTTCAAGTTGCTGAGCGACCGCTGTTGGCCACCACCAGATGCCTGAGCATCCGACGTCTCGCGCCGCAATGAACTGAGCAGGAGGTCGTCGGGTTGCTCTCGTCGCGAAGCACTAGCAGACGTCGCTCCGTCGGCGAGCAGCGTAAACTGAAAGACGGCGCCCTCGGGCTTGTTTGGGGCAACCCACAACCGGCCATCATGGGCCTCGATGATCGAACGGCAGATCGACAGACCCATCCCCATGCCGCCCGATTTCGTCGTGAACAGCGGATTGAATATCCGCTCGAGCTCTTGCGAGCTAATTCCCGTTCCGGTGTCCGCCACCGATACGATTACGCTCGCGCCGTCGCCGACCTCGGACTTCACGCGCAGGACCCGCGCACCATCCTTGCCCGCCATCGAATCGATCGCGTTCGTGATCAAGTTCAGAAGCACTTGCTGCAGCTGGACTCGATCTCCCCTTATCTGCGGTAATTGCGCGTTCGGCTCGGCTTCGACCAGTATCCGGTGCCTCTGCAGATCGCCGCGCGTCAAGGCGAGAGCTTCTGCGATGAGGTCGTTGATGTCGAGCGAAGTTCTGTTTCTGGCGTCCTTCTTGAAGATCGCCCGGATGCTTTCGATCACCGCCGCCGCGCGATGGCCGTCGGTGATGATCTGATTGAATGCCGACTTCGCTTGATCGATATTGGCGATCGGGCGATCGAGCCAGCTCAAGCCCGCATCGGCATTCGTGATCATCCCGGACAAGGGCTGCTTGACCTCGTGAGCAATGGTGGCCGAGACGGCGTCCCCGGTCATCAGCCGCGCCTCGCGTTCCCGGCGTTGGGCAAGGACCGCGCGGAGCAGCTGCGCGTAGAGAATCGTGATCTCGTACAGCAGGACAAACAGCAGCAGACTGCTGGACACGAGCCCGAAGAACCGGCCGGCGTACCAGCCGAAGGTGAAGCGGGCCGGAATGGGAAACGCGATCAGACAGATTTCTATCACGTACGCGCACATCACCACCATCAGCCAGAGATCGAGCACCGAACGCCGCCGCATCCAGAGCACCGTGAGTGCAAAGGCGCTCAGCAGCGCCAGACAGCTGGCAATATAAAGCCAGAGGGTGGAAAAATGGACCGGATCGAGATTGATGCGGGGCAACAGCGCGTCCCCCGCTGTGACGCCATAGGCCACGGCGCACACGACGGCCGCCGTCATGGCAACACTCAAAATGATGGCCGCAGCCGCGGAGCCCCGCCACAACCGCCTGGCCGGATCGGCATCCCTCAACAGGGCATAGGCGATGACGAACATCGCAAAACCGGCGTGCCACAGAGTATAGAGCCAGCTTGTGGTCTGCAGTCCGGCGCCAATCAGGCCACCTGGCGTGAAGACGCCCGGAAAGGTCAGCATCCACGGGATGACGATGAGCGCGGTGTAGAGATATCCACTCGCGATTGCGAGGAGGGCACGCGAACGCAAAATGGAGAACTGGGCAAACAGCAGGAGAGCGGTAATCGAATCGGTCACGAACATCGCCGTGGCATAGATCGGCACGAAGGCGTCGATCCGCCCGAGCTGGATGGTCGAGAGCGGCCCCTCCGTGATGACAAAGGCGAGCAGCAGGGCGAACAAGACGGCAACGGCAAGCCGTCTCTGCCCCCGGCTGGGCGACAAGCTCGCGAGGATGAAATGCTGTTGCTCCGGGACAACGGCGGCCGTCCTCACCATCGCAGCGCCTCTTCGCAGTGGCTCGCGCGGCACGAAACTCATACAGGATGAATTCTCGTCTTTGCGCGAACAGGTGCAATGGCTAAAGACTATCACTTCGCGATCGTGCGGCGAACGAGAAATGTGCCGAAAAAGTCGGCCATGCCTGGCGGTCAGGTCGAAGTCCGTTGTGGTCAAACTGCAACATGGTTGCCCAAAGGCGTCCGCTTTGCGGCCAGGGAACCCAAGCCACTTTCGCGTCACGCCGCCGCGCTCGTTTTCGGCATCGTGCATTTCAACGATGCGCCACGAGGCAGTCACTAAGGAGGGGCGCGGCTCAACTCAACTGAGACGAACTTAGCGTCGTCC
>JAQGKJ010000784.1 GCA_028290165.1 Bradyrhizobium sp.
TTTGATGCCGACGCGGAAGCCTCCGTTGCGGTCTTCACCGGCACCGGCGGCTATTTCTGCGCCGGTGCCGACCTCAAGGCGGTGGCGACGGGCGATCCCAACAAGAAACGCGAGATCGGCGGCCACGATTCGATCGCGCCGATGGGGCCGAGCCGGCTGCGTCTGTCCAAACCCGTGATCGCGGCGGTGGAAGGATTTGCGGTCGCCGGCGGCATGGAATTGGCGCTGTGGGCCGACATGCGCGTCGTCGCCGAGAACGCCACTTCGGCGTGTTCTGCCGCCGTTTTGGGGTGCCGCTGATCGATCTCGGCACCATCCGGCTGCCGCGATTAATCGGTCATTCCCAGGCGATCGACCTTATTCTCACCGGGCGCCCGGTCGGCGGCGCGGAAGCGCTGCGCATGGGCCTTGCCAACCGTCTGGTGCCCAAAGGCGAAACCCGCGCGCAGGCGATTGCGCTGGCCAAGGACATCGCCCGGTTCCCGCAGACCTGCCTGCGCGCGGACCGGCTGTCGGCATTGCGGCAATGGGACCTTGAAGAAGAAGACGCGATCGCCAACGAAATGCGCGGCGGGCTCGAGGTGATTGCCTCAGGCGAGACACTCTCCGGCGCGACGCGCTTTGCGTCCGGCGTGGGGCGTCATGGGGCGTTCGGCGGCAGCGAATAAATTCTCGTCGTACCGGCAATGGAGGGATCGCCGAGCGGGTTCCGTCGCGGTGCTCCCCTTAGTCACAAAAATACTGTTGTCCTGATGCGCCGCTGTCGTCTACCACTAGCGATGGGTGGTGGGGGCAAGTTCTCGCGTGGTCAGCCAGGCCGTCAGTCTCAATCCGAAACTTCACGCCGCGCTGAATGACGTTCTCGGCGGCAGCGCCGCCAGCGTTCTGAGCGTGACCTTCGGACTGTCCTATGCGCTGCTGATCTTCGCCGGTCCGCTCGCGCCATATCTTTCCTACGGCGTCGCCGCCACCTTCATTTCGTCGGCCATTCTCGCCAGCGTCATCGCGCTCGGAAGCTCGTTGCCGTTCGCGGTTGCGGGTCCGGAGAGTTCCACCGCGGCAATGACGGGCATATTGGCCTCATCGCTGGTCGAACGAATGGCGGTCGTCGATCCATCGGCTCCTCTGCTCGCGCCGGTTCTCATCACCCTTGGCCTTGCCAGCATCGCCACCGGCATCGTGCTTTGCGGCTTCGGGATGACGCGGATGGGCCGCGCGATCCGCTATGTGCCGTATCCGGTGGTCGGCGGATTTCTCGGCGCGACCGGCTGCCTGATCCTGTTGGGCGCGATCCGCGTCATCACCGGTCACCGCCTGCAATTGACGACGCTGGATCAATTCACAAACCTCCTGACGCTGTCCGAAATGGCGGCGGCGTGCGCCATGGCGCTCGTGCTTTATCTGATCTGGCACCGCTCGCGCAGTCCGTTTGGACTGCCGGCGATTCTGGTCGGCGGTGTTATCTTTGCGCACATCGCGTTCTGGCTGGCCGGCATCTCACTGGCAGAGGCACAGGCCTCGGGCTGGACCTTCCAGCCGCCGCCGCACGTCAACTTCATGCTGCCGTGGAGCGCGGGCGAAATCAGCCGTTATCCCTGGTACACCTTGCCCGAGCTCTCCGGCAATTTGATCGCGGTCATCTTTGTGACTGCGACAAGCACCTTGTTCAACACCGCCGGCGTCGAAGTCGCTGTCGATCGTGAAGCCAACCTCGAACGGGAATTGAACGTCACCGGCCTCGCCAACATGCTGTCCGGGGCGTTCGGAGGCTATACCGGCTGTATTTCCGTCAGCCGCTCCGTGCTCAACTTCAACGGCGGCGGCACAGGCCGGTTGTCCGGGCTCACGGTGGCCGCGATCTCGGCGCTGATGCTGGCCTTTGCTCCCGCGCTTCTGGGCTACATGCCGAAATTCGTGCTCGGCGGCCTGCTGATCTATCTCGGAGTGGACCAGCTCCACAAATGGATCGTTCAGTCGCGGCGGCGGCTTTCGTTCATCGAATATCTGTCGCTGCTGGCGATCATCGTCATCATCGTGCAATGGGGCTTCGTCGCCGGCATCCTGATCGGCGTCGTGATCGGCTGCGCGACCTTCGCGCTGAGCGCCTCGCGCATCGATTCCATCAAATACAGTTTTGACGGCTCGGAATATCGCAGTTCGCTCGACCGCTCGCGCGACGATCAGGCGGTGCTTGCCGCACACGGCGGCAAGATCCAGGGCCTCAACCTGCAGAGCTACCTGTTCTTCGGTTCGGCCAACCGGCTTTACCAGCACGTCAAGGCGCTGCTCGCGCGCCATCCGGAATGCCGGTTCCTGGTGTTCGATTTCAAGCTTGTCACAGGCATCGATTCTTCCGCAGCCTACAGTTTCGCCCAGATCAAGCGGACGGCGAATGACCGGGGCATCAAGCTCGTGCTGGTGCATCTTCCGTCCGCCACCGAGAAGGCGTTGCGATCGAGCGAGTTCATCTCGCAGGAAGTCAACGTCGTGCCTGAACTCGATCACGCCCTGGAGTGGTGCGAGAACGAGATCATTGCGCAGCACCAGGGCCGCGAGGGCGAAGAAGCGTCCTTGCGCGACTGGTTCACCCAGATCCTCGGGACCGAGGATGATGCCGCGGAATTGATGCAGCGCTGCGAGCGCCTCGAGGTCGATGCCGGCGAGATCATCGTCAGCGCGGGCGATGCCGCCGATTCCATGCATTTCATTCTCGACGGGCGGGTCGGGATCATGATTCCCGCCAGCGCAGGCGGCACCACGCGGGTGCGAAGCCTCGGCCGCTACACCACGATCGGCGAGATGGGTCTCGTCTCCCACGCGCCCCGCAGCGCCACCATCCAGGCCGAAGTCGCAAGCATTCTCTATGTTCTGAACTCGCATCAATTCGAGGCGATCAAGAGCGAAAACCCGATGCTCGGCCAGAAGCTGCTGACCTATTTTGTGTCGATCATGGCCGAGCGCCTGACTTTTGCCAACCGGATGATCACGGTGCTGAGAAGGTAGCAGCTGGCTGGAGAGCAAAATGAACGCGCAAATTCCTGCATCGGACGTGCAAACCTTTGTCACCCGCGATTTCCGCCTGCAAAGCGGAATCGTCATGCCGGCCGTGACTATCGCCTATCGGACGCTGGGCGTTCCTGCGGCCGGTCGCGACAATGTGGTGCTGGTCACCCACGGCAACACCAGCGGCCCCCAGATGATCGATCCCGGCGGATCGACCGGAGAAGGAAGCTGGAACGGGATCGTCGGTCCCGGCAAGGCGGTCGATACCGACCGTTTCTTTGTGATCTGCCCGAACATGCTGGGATCGTCCTACGGCTCGACCAATGCGGCGAGCATCGATGCCGCGACCGGCAAGCGCTACGGACCCCGGTTTCCCGATATCACGGTGGGCGATATCGTCGCCACCCAGCGGGCGCTGCTCGATCATCTCGGGATCAAGAAACTGCTTGCGGTCGTCGGCCCGTCCTACGGCGGCTTCCAGGCCTTTCAATGGGCGGTGAACTATCCCGGCGTGATGCGCGGGATCGCCGCCATCGTCACCACTCCGGCCATGATACGCGAGCGGGCCGAGGGCAACGTCGAGCGCCTGCTCAAAACTCTATCGAAGGATCCGAACTGGAACGGCGGCGATTATTACGATTGCGGCGGCGTACTGGAGACCATGATCCAGATCCGCATCGCCACGCTCAAAACCTACGGCATCGAAACTCGCTTGAGAGATACAATGTTCGATCCTGGACAGATCGAAGCCACGATCCGCGACGAGGCCGCGCGATGGGCTGAAAACTTCGATGCGAACTCACTGATCATTTTGGCGAAGGCGCTGCTAGGATTTGACGTGACGGCGCAATTTGCGAACATCAAATCCAAAGTGCTGTACGTCTTGTCGCGAACCGACCGACTATTTCCTCCGGAACTCGCCCCCGGCGTGATGCAGGGCCTGAAGACTGCTGGCGTCGACGCCGATTATTTCCTGCTCGACAGCGAGTACGGGCATTCGGCAACCGGTCGCGACGCGCATAAATGGGCGCCGCGGCTAAAGCAGTTCATGGAAAGCCTGACTTGAGAGGCGGCTAGATCCCCGCCATCATCACATATTTGATCTCGACATATTCTTCCATGCCGTGATGCGAGCCTTCGCGGCCAAGGCCCGACTCCTTGACGCCGCCGAACGGCGCGACTTCGGTGGTGATCAATCCGGTGTTGACGCCGACCATGCCTGACTCAAGGGCTTCGGCCACCCGCCAGACCCGGCCGAGATCGCGCGAATAGAAATAGGAGGCGAGCCCGA
>JAQGKJ010000476.1 GCA_028290165.1 Bradyrhizobium sp.
TTGAGGGCAAGGGCGCTATAGAACACCATGAAATCCAAGTCGGCGATGCGCCAGTAGATCAGCGCGAAGCCGACCAGGAAAAACGACGCGGCGAGGCCGGCTAGGATCGCCGCCAATCCCCAGCGCCAGCCGAGGAAGGTCAAGCGGTCGAAGGCATCCTTGGCCGCGTTAATCGGCGGCGCGGTCGTCAAGGCCGGGTTGGAAAACTGGTTCATCGCGGCGGTCTTTTAGCTCAGCCGCCGGCCCAAAGCGACCGGCGGCCAAGAGCCAAAAGCACCCGAAAACCGGTTAGCGCAGCGAAACGATGAAATCCGTTCCTTCGCCGGTTTCGCCGGCAGAGATGCCTTGATCGGAAACGATGATCGAGCTGCCGGTCGAAAGCGCGTCGACAATTCGTGCCATCACATCCGCGGGGATATTGAGGCGATCCAGCGCTTCAGCGGGGCTGTCCGGCACCGGCATCGGCTTCATTTCGACCACGCCTGCGATCTTCCGCCGCCGCGACGCGCGGTCATCCTCGTCGTGCCGCTCGGCACGCCGCGCCGGTACGGGTAGCGAGACCACCGACCAGTGCAGGACATTGGCGTCGTCTTTATCGACCTGCGCGGTGAAGATGTGGGTACCAAGCGGCCGGTCGCTTGGCGCAATCGTAACTGGCGCTTCGAACAACGGCGCGAAATTCTGCCGCACATAGATTTTGGAATCCTTGCGGCTGACGAACACCGCGATCTGACCGGTGCGCTTTGGCGCAGCCGATGATGCCGAATCGGGCTTTGAGGCCGCGGCCGGCTTTTCGGTGTCGGGCGCGCGGGCCTGATCCTTTTTCGCGGCAACGCCTGGGCTGGTATCCGTTACCGCCTTCACGCTCTGTTCGGGGTTTTCGCTTGATTTGGGCGCGTCCGGTTTCGACGCATCGACCTTGGCATCGTCGGCCTTGATTTCGGCCTTCACGCTTCCGGTTGCCTGCGCCTCGACCTGGGCTGGTTCCGCGCTCGGCTGCGCGGGTGCCTGGGCCTCGTCCGTTTTCTTGCTGGCGTTATCGGTTGCGTCCGTCTCAGCGGACTTGATGTCGGCGGCTGCTGTCTCGGCCAATTTGGTCTCGGCCGGTTTGTCATCGGACGACGCGGTCTCGTCTTGCTTCGCGACGGCCGGTTCAGCTTCTGATGTTGCGGCTTCGGAGTTTGCAGCTTCGGATTTCGGTTCCGCGTTCGATGCATCGCTGTTCTTGACCGAAACGGTGCCGGCATCAGCCTGCGGCGCGCTCTCGGTTGCGGCGGAAGCCTCTTCGCGCGCCGTCGCGCCGCTACCCGATGACGATGCATCTGACATCGTCACTGAAGCTTTGGTCGCTTTTATATCGCCGCTGGCGTCCGCGGTGTGGGTCTGGTCGCGTAACGGCGCGGAAGCCGACAGCTCATCGGAGGTGGATTTTACGCCGTCGTTATGTCCAACGGTCGGTCTCAGTTCGAGGCTCGCTTCTGAAACCGCGGACTTGGCCGTCGCGTCTTCATTCGCCGTCTTGTCGGCCTTGGCGGCAGTTGGCGCATCCGTCGGCGGCTCGTTCGCGGCGGTCGGCTGCAGCACGACCTTGCGCGTGGCGAGGAGGGGATGTGAGAAAGGCGCGGGCGTCATCTCGCCGGGGGTGACCACGACCCGCGCGCCCATCTTGGTCCAATTCCACATCTTGACGGCAAACGCCATGGGCATGCGGATACAGCCGTGCGACGCCGGATAGCCGGGCAACACGCCGGCGTGCATGGCGACACCGGACCAGGTGATGCGCTGCATGTAGGGCATCGGCGCGCCGCTATAGATGTTGGAGTGGTGGAACTTGTGTTTTTGAATGATGCTGAACGCGCCCATCGGCGTCGGATGGCCCTTCATGCCTGTGGAAACCGGGGCCTCCGCGAACAAACCGTTGGCGTCGTAGATCTTCACCTGTTGCTTGTCGATTGAGATCGCGATGACCAGCGGTCCCTGCGGCTTGGCCGATTCCTTCGCAGCTGGCTCGATCTTTTTGGCCTGGTGGCGAACCTTGGGCCGCCGCTGCGGGACCGTCGGCCCGGGCCGGTAATATCCGGGATCGGCGTCCCAATAATACAGGGCGGCTTCTGCTTGCGAAGCGGTTCCAATCGCGCCGGCGGCCGTCAAAAGCGCAATTTGCCATAGCCGTCCGCTCCCCACAGGAGCCCGATACCCGCTCGCGCGCATCATCGTCGAATCCTCAAGCCATCGATCTTTAGTGTTGCAGACGGGATACGCGTTCACCAGCGTAGTGGTTCCAATTGCCGCTGCTTTCGCACCAAGAGTAGCAAAAAAGCCTCACATTGCGTTAAACGGCCGAGGTTACCGGCTACCGGCAGCCTTCCTGCGGAGCATCCCATCGCCTACATGCTGAAAACCCCGCCGACGGAGACACCCATGACATCCCAACCCCTAAGCCTGTATGACCCGAGGCGCAGATTTTGGATTTTCCTGACGTTCGCGTCGGTACTATGGCTGGGTGGTCCGGCGGTGGCCGCCGACGAGCCCGATCTGATTTTCCGCCGCTCGACGGTGTTCAAATGGGTGAGCCCGAACGACAAGCTTGCGACCTATGGCATCGATGACCCCGAAGTCGAAGGGGTCGCCTGTCATTTCACGATACCCGAAAAGGGCGGCTTCACGGGCTGGCTCGGGCTCGCCGAACAGGTCTCGGATATTTCGCTGGCGTGCCGGCAGATCGGCCCCATCCATTTCAAGGGCAAATTGGAGCAGGGCGACGACATGTTCCGCCAGCGGCGCTCGCTGTTCTTCAAGAAAATGCAGATCGTCCGCGGCTGCGACGCCAAGCGGAATGTGCTGGTTTACATGGTCTATTCCGACAAACTGATCGACGGGTCGCCCAAGAATTCAACCTCCTCGGTACCGATCATGCCGTGGGGCGCTGCCGATACAGCGATTCAGAGATGCGGCGAGTTCATTCAGTGAACGGCTCCTGAATCACCGCTTCGGCGGGGCAGGGCGCGGGCGGACCCATGGCTCAGGCCGGAGTTTTGAATCGCGGCAGCCCACCAGCTGCACCAATTTCTGGGGGGCCGACACGTTGCCGCTGTCACCGCATTGTTGCTGCATGACGCCACAAATCCTTGGCCGCTCCGGCTTTAAGGGGGACTTGCCGATCCGCAGCTCGGAGACACTGTCAACCGCGGCCAAATTTTCGGCGATCGGCTGGCCTGGTTTGCGGGTCGCGGTCTTATTGCCAACATCGATGTTGCCATTGCCCACGACTGAAATCCTTTGTTGAAGCTCAATGCGCAACTGCCCAGAAAAGTTGCATCTGGTTCGATTGAGTCGACGCCAGCGATGCTTCGGTTCACCGGCCGCCAAGCCGTCCGGGGGCTTTGTCCAACAGAGAAAGGTTAAAAAGTCGGATTTTTGGCTTCGAAGGCGGCGATATCGGCGGATGTCTCACGACGGCGGTCGGCCAGTGAACTACTAGGCCAATGAGCCACAGGGTTCATGGGCAGGTTCACTCGTTTGAAACCATTGAATTTTCTTAAAGATTGTTTCGTCCGGCCTCGGCCCACGAAACAATTCTCAGCTCCACGAAACCATTTCCCTTTTTCGCGCAGACGTCCGGAAACAGCCGATGGTTATCAGCTTGGCAACGAAAGCGGCGGGCAACGCCGGCATGCCAAACCGGAGACAGTCGAATGCGAACCCTCAGCTTCATCCTTGCTTTTGCCTTCGTGCTGGCCGGCCCCTCGATCGCCGGTGTGTCCGATAGCGGTCTGCCCGGTATCGGCACCTTCGCCTATAGCGGCTCGACGGTTGTGACGCCGGCTCCGCATTCGATCATGGTGGCAGCCCGCTGAGGCGAATGCTGATCCCAGACATTGGAAAGTTGCCGGTCAAGGCCATCATGTTTTTTCGTATCTGTAGTGCGGCTGCGGTCGCGTCCTTCGTTCTGGGTGGCTCGGTGCAAGCCCAACAGAATCAAATTCAGCAGAATCAAATCCAGCCTGGTCAAGTTCAGCAAATTCAATTCCGGTCGCTGACCAAGATGCCGGATCCGCGCGGCGAGTTCGTGCGGCTATGCGCTCCCCATATGGTAGGACGCTGGGCACACCCCGAAGCCGTCTGCGGCTGTCTGCATGACTATGCGGCCGCCACCGTCGAAGACACCGACCTTCGCGATGCGCTGCTGCGCGGCATCACCGAGACCGGCGTCCCGACCATCGAGACCGAATGGGTGCCGCCGTCGAAACAGTCCGAGATCGGCGCAACGTTTACGAAGATTGCAAAGCCGACGCTGCAATGCATGTTCGAGCCGCTGAACTAGGCTCGCTCTTTCCTTCAATAGCCGGTGTTTTTCATTGCCGGCTGGCCGCGCTTATCCTTGCACGCTCATTTCTTCGTTCCCAATCGCGGCACGCATGTTCGCACGCCGACGACACCGGTGGCCGTCATCCTGGCGCCTGAAACTTCCTTGATCTGGCCGGCGGGGCACGATCCGTCATCGACCTGGATGCGCTGACCGAGCCGCAAGTTGACGATGTCCTGCTCGCGCGACACCTGTGCCGCCGCCGCCGGTGTCGCGAGCGCGCTGAGCACCAGACCGCCGAGCAGCACAACCGAACAGCGTTTGATGCGCGAGATCGTCATGATCGATGGACCTGCCTGTCTCACTTGTTCTGGATCTTCAGCCCGTTCGGACCGACATTGATCTGCAGGCCTTCCGGTTCCTTCTTGGTCTGGTAGAGATTGTAGCCGAGCACGCCCACCGCGACGATCAGCGCGCCGATGATGAGATACAGAATGTTGCGGTTGCCTGGCATCCGAGTCTCCATAGGCCGTGAAATCTGACCGCGCCAAGTGTATTGGCGCGCTGGCGATTCTGAAAGCGACAACGAAAACAGTGACGGAAATGAACGCAACAGAAGATACCAAGCGAAAAATCCTCGATGCCGTCGACGCCAATTTCGACGCGCAGTTGGCGACCACCCGGGATTTTGTCGCGATTCCCTCGACCCGCGGCGTGGAAGGGCCGTGCCAGGACATGATCGGCGATCTCCTGCGGCAGCGCGGCTATGAGGTCGACGACTGGCATATCGATCTCAGTGAGCTGAAAGATCTGCGCGGCTTCGGCCCGATCGAGCATGATTTCTCCAAAGCGCGCACGGTGGTCGGCACCTATCGACCGACAACCAGCGCCGGAAAGTCGCTGATCCTGCAAGGGCATTGCGACGTGGTACCGACCGGACCCTTGGAGATGTGGGAGACGCCGCCATTTTCGCCGGTCGTCAAGGATGGCAGGATGTACGGCCGCGGCGCCTGCGACATGAAATCCGGAACCATCGGCGCGCTCTATGCGCTCAACGCCATCAAGGCCGCCGGCCTTAAGCCGACCGCGCGGATTCACTTCCAGTCCGTGATCGAGGAGGAGAGCACCGGCGTCGGCGCGCTTTCCACCCTGCAGCGCGGCTATCGCGCCGATTGTTGTTTCATCCCGGAGCCGACATCCGGCAGAATGGTGCGCTCGCAGGTCGGCGTGATCTGGTTTCGCCTGAAAGTGCGCGGCCATCCCGTGCATGTGTTCGAGGCGAGCTCGGGTTCCAACGCGATCACCGCGGCCTACCATCTGATCCAGGCGCTGGAAAAGCTCGAAGCCGAATGGAACGCGCGCGCGAAAAGCGATCGCCACTTCAAGGCAGTGACGCACCCGATCAATTTCAATCCTGGGATCATCAAGGGCGGCGACTGGGCCTCCAGCGTGCCGGCGTGGTGCGACGTCGATTGCCGGATCGCGATCCTGCCGGGCTGGTCGGTCGCCGACTGCCAGACGGAGATTCTTGGCTGCGTCTCACAGGCTGCCCGCGACCATCGCTTCCTCTCCAACAACCCGCCCGACGTGAAATGGTCGGGCTTTCTGTCGGAAGGTTATGAACTGAAGGATTCCGCGGAAGCGGAAGCCGCCTTCGGCAAGGCCTTTGGCGCGGTCTATGGCGGCGCGGTGCAGGACCTTGTCTTCACCGCGCTCACCGACACGCGATTCTACGGACTGAACTACAACATCCCGAGCCTGTGCTTTGGCGCCAGCGGCGCGGCCATGCACGGCTTTAATGAATATGTCGATCTGGATTCGCTGCGGAAATCAACCAAGGCCACCGCATTGTTCATCGCGGAATGGTGCGGGGTGGAAAAGGTGTAGTTGCTCTCGAAGCAGACACGCACGTCATCCTTCGAGACTCGCACCTTAGGATGGCGGGGCCGGCCACAACGCCGCGACAATCGCATCCAGTCCGTCGGTCAGCGCGGCGGGGCCGGGCTGCAGGATCAGCGGCGATTTTATTTCGACGATGCGGTCGTTGCGGACGGCGGGAATCTCGCTCCAGCCCGGCCGCTTTCGGATCCTGTCCGGCACGACTTTCTTGCCGCACCAGGACGCCAGGATCACATCGGGCGCTGCCGCGCGCACGACATCGGGCGAAATGATCCGGTCTTTCGCGGCCTGTTGAAACCGCAATTTTGGCAGCACGTCTTCGCCGCCGGCGATCTCGATCAGCTCGGAGACCCAGCCGATGCCGCTGATCAGGGGATCGTCCCATTCCTCGAAATAGACTTTTGGCTTTTCCGAAGGGCGCGCAGCGGAAGCGATCCCCGCGAGACGCTGCTCGTAGATGCGCGCGAGTTGATCGGCACGATCCGCCGCACCGACCAGCGCGCCAAGGGTGCGGATCATCGCCAGAATCCCTGCGATGTCGCGCTGGTTGAAGACATGGATATCGACGCCGGCGCGAACGAGATCGGCAACGATGTCCGCCTGCAAATCCGAGAAGGCCAACACGAGGTCCGGCTCGAGTGCCAGGATTTTCGGAATGTCGGCCGAAATGAACGCCGATACCCGCGGCTTCTCGCGCCTCACCCGCGGCGGCCGCACTGCGTAGCCGGAAACGCCGACAATCCGGTCCTGCTCGCCGAGCAGATACAGTGTCTCCACGGTTTCCTCGGTGAGACACACGATCCGGCGGGGAGGGAAGTGGCGCATGGTGGACGATATGACGAATAATGAACGGCTTGTCACGCGCCGGCGAACGTCATTGCCGGCCTTACTTCGGAAGTAATCGTTTCACGAGCATGTTTGAGATAAAACCGTCATTCCGGGATGGTCCGGAGGACCAGACCTCAGATGTGCAATTGCACATCGGGGAATCTCGAGAATCCGGGTTCGCGCTGCGCGCGCCCCGGAATGACGACTGAAGAAGAAAGCCGGAGGACGACCGACCATGACGCCGCTCGAAAAAGTGAATTCGATGAAAATGCCCTTTGCCGAGTTGAAGGGCGTGACGTTCACCGAAGCCGAAAAGGATCGCGTGGTGGCGCGGATGCTGGTGCGGCCGGATCTCTGCACCCTCGGACACGCGCTTCACGGCGGCGCCATCATGGCGCTTGCGGATTCCGTCGGGGCTGCTGCGACCGTGATCAATTTGCCTGAGGATGCGAAGGGGACCACCACCATCGAGAGCAAGACCAATTTCATCGGCGGCGCGAAGGAGGGGATGACGGTCATCGCGACCGCGACGCCGGTGCATCGGGGACGGCGCACCCAGGTCTGGCAGACGCGGCTGGAGACCGAAGAGGGCAAGTTGGTCGCGATCGTGACCCAGACGCAGATGGTGCTCTGATAGGCGCGTCGCTGCCGCGTTGGTTAACGAATAGTTGACGCCACTCTGCCGTTATTTGAGGTGGGAGGCGGGTTGAATTCCATGCTGCGATGCACAATATTCCTGCTATAGGGATTCGACGCCTCCTCGAGGGCCTTCCTAGAGGAGTTATGAAGTGCACACCGAAGAAACGACCCGTCCGACGCGCGCCAAAGGCCATGTTCGGACGCTGCGCCAGCAGGAAGAATTGCCGCTGCTGCGCGACCACCTTCTGAGGCTCGACTGCGAGAGCCGTCACGACCGCTTCCACGGCTTCATGGACGACAGCTTCATCGAAAGCTATGCCGCGAAATGCGCAGACGACGGCACCGTCATCATTGCGTATATCGAGGACGGCGTGGTGCGTGGCGCCGCCGAGCTGCATCCGCCGGATCAATCACCTGATGGATTGCCGGAGGTCGCTTTCAGCGTCGAGGCGTCGGTGCGACGGCAGGGCGTCGGCAGCATCCTGTTCAAGAGGCTGATCGCAGAGGCGCGGTCGAAAGGCTATCACTCTTTGCGGATCACCACCGGCGCGCAGAATCACGCCATGCGGGCGCTCGCCCACAAGTTCGGCGCGCACCTGACATTCCGCCACGGCGAATCCACCGGCACTATCGATCTAAAGCAGCAAGCGCAGCCCGAATTCGCAAGGCTTGGTATCTTGACGCCGGCCGAAGCGGCACGCGCGATGATCAATTTCAACCGCGCCTATTGGAAGCTGCTGCTGCAGATCTACGGTTGGGGACGGACGGCCCGACTGACGGACGCTGGTGAGCTAATTGCTGATCTCGGATCAAGCGAATAGCTCCCGCGCCGTTCAGGTGCCCGTGCGCTTGTCGTTGCCGAATTTCCTGACAACCCGGCGTTCCACCACGACTGAGCGCTGCGCGCCCTGTTCGCCTGCAATCACCCGCGTCGAGGAGCGCGCCGCGGTGCGCCCGGCCTTCCTCACTTCGGCCTGAACGGATTCGATCGGCAGTCCCATCAGCGACGCCGCGATCTCAGCCTGTTCATTCTGATCATCGGTGATGCCGATCGCGGCGAAGATGGCTTCTTCCAGCGTCGGCGGATCGCGCCGTACGCGCCGCGGTCCATATTTGGTATTCCAGTCTTCGCTCATCGGGGCCTCTCGTCTGATTGGGAATACGTAGGACCCCTCATGTTGCGTTGCAATATGAAATTGGTATGGCAATCCAGCTATGCGTCAGTTGTTCAGAGGTTTTCCAGTCTTGTGGCGTCATAAATCCGGCTCTTTGAACTTGCTGCCATCACCGCAATGATCTCGTCCCTTTCGTTATCGGCCGCCATCATCGCTATGAAATTAAATCGCCAGCACCCGCAAAATTGATCGGCTGCTGCGGCCAGCGTTTCAGCGCGGCATGTCCGGCATCGGTCAGCACGTAAACACCGCGTTCGGCGCGATCGAACCAGCCATAGACGTTGTGCAACAGGATTTTCGGTGCGTCCGGAATATCTGGCTTGAGATCGCGTACGCGCCGCGGCCCCCGCGCCAGCGCCGACGCGCAGGCCAGCGCCTGCTGGCGGTAGGCCGTCATGATCGGTGCGCGCGTGCTGCCGCCCAACGCCGGGTCGCCCTTGCGGCGGCGATGCTCCGCGACCAGGCGCGAGCGCTTTTTGGGATTGCGGCGCGGGCTGGTGGTGGGCGGCTTGACGATGACCTCGACGTCGCCGGTGCTGGTGACCGCGAGCATGCCGAAGCCGAGCCGGCGGCAGAGATTGCGATAGCGCGCGTCGCCTTCGCGTCCCTTGCCGCGCGCGGACAGTTTGGCGGCAAGCCAGACCTCGTCGCAGGCGGCGGCGCGGTCGACTGCCTGCAGCACCAGTTCGAGATTGAACGAAAGCTTCAATTCACCGATCACGACAATCGGGGGATCGTCGCCGCTGAGCGCCACGAGGTCGCAGCCGCCGACTTCGCCCTTGACCGTGAAGCCGAGTTTTTCGAGGAAGCGTTTGACGGGCAGATAAAGCGCGGTTTCCAAGGGGGCTCCAGTGTCGTGCCTGCGACTCAGTTTCTCAAGTTTAACCCGGATCGGCGCCGGCGCATGCAGCGGGATTTGATCAGGCAGCGTAGATGCGGCTATCCTGCGCCCGGGACCAGACGATGGGCGCTACACGTGCGATGATCCGGAATGGGCTCTACCATATCGCCATGGAGATGCCTGACGGCCTTTAGGGCGTCATGGTCGTGCTGTTAGAGCGTGGCGAAGACGAGATTGCAGGCCGAGATTTTCGGGACCGGAGCTGCATCAGATGCTGCAGGGACTTTACAAGGTCGAGATGCATACGGTGCACGGCTCGCGCCGCGGCGTTATCTATGTCTATGACGGCAAGATGATGGGCGGCAATTCCGCCATCGCGTTTATCGGCACCTACCGGGAAACCGCCGGCGAGGTATCGGCCGAAATATCGACGTTGCGCCACAACGAGGATCCGACTTACCAGCCGCTGCTCAAGACCGACAGGGCCACGCTTTCGCTCAAGGGCCGGCAGCAGGGAGAGCAATATCTTTTCGAAGGCGGCATCACGCAATTGCCCGGCATCGCCTTCAACTCGGTGATGACCCCGATCAGCGAAGCAGCCGCGCCGCCCGTCGTTGCGAGCGGAAAGGGCGGCATCCGGAACGGCCTTTATTCGATCCAAATCCGGATGCTCGACGGCATCGACGGCGGCAACACCGGCGTCATGATGCTGCACGATGGCCGCATCCGCGGCGGCGATGCGTTCTTCGACTATATCGGTTCCTACACCAGCGCCAATGGCAGGTGGAAAGGCGAACTCGTCAATCACGAGCACACCCCGAGCCAGGGCGAGCGGCCGGTATTCGGCGGCTACGAGGTCGGCATCGGCTTTTCCGGCACCTACACCGACGAGGGCGCCGTCGGGGAAGCCACCGCGCTCGCCGGCAAGCGCAGCATCCGCTTCAGCGCGGTCCTGAAGAAGCTCGCGGAAGCTTAAGCCCTAGACCCGCCCGCTGACTGGGATCAACGCGCCGGTGACGGCGCTGGCGGCGTCGCTTGCGAGAAACAGGATCACGTTCGCCAGTTCTTGCGGTGTCACCCATTTGCTATAATC
>JAQGKJ010000788.1 GCA_028290165.1 Bradyrhizobium sp.
AGATTGGGTTCAAAGATGTCGCTGTATTTCTTCCGCATCTGCCATGGTCGCTATTCCGGTGCTTCCGAACAGGGCTCCGAGTTCGAGAGCCGCGAAGCGGCGTGGGCCGAGATGACCAAGGTTTGCGGCAATCTCCTCGGCGGCATCTCGCGCAGTCTCAAGCAAAACGCCGAATGGCATATGGAGCTTCTGGACGAGTCCAAAAAGCCCGTATTCAGAATCCGTCTCGTCGCGGAGTCGCCGGGTTAGGCAGCCGCATTTTTGCCGAAACATGCAGCTCGTTCGACAAATGCCCGCTGCAATCCTAGCCGGATTCCGTGTCGCGATTCCCCGCAGTCGAGGCGTGCAACTAACAATCGCGACACGTGATACGAGGCGCGGAACTTCGCAACGTTCGCCTGCCCTTAACCGACCGTGAGCAGCACCTTGCCGCGATTTTTCGATGCCACGGCTACCGCCTCGGCGATCTCAGCGAAACGGTAGGTGCCGGCAATCGGCGCGCTGATCGCGCCCGACGCGACCAGCGGCGTAAGGCGATCGTACAGCTCGGTGATCTGATCGGGCTCAGCGTCCCTGAACCAATTCGCCAGCCAGAATCCGCGCATTGAAATGTCACGGTAAATGAGTTGCCTGGCGGAAACGACGGGCGGTTTTCCGCTCATCATGCTGTAGAATACGTGCACGCCCTTTTCGGCCAGGCACTCCAGCAGATTGGCTGTCGAGATGTCGCCGACGCCGTCCGCGGCCAGTGCTATGGGCGCTTTGCCAGTCTCGGCCGCAACCCGCTCGGCGAGGTCCGGTCCATCGACAAGGACGACGTCGCCGCCGATCGCCTTGATCTCGGCAACGACATCGTCGCGCCGCACGACATTGACAGTTTTCAGACCGAGCGATTTCGCGATCGGGATCAGCGCCCGTCCGACGCCGGAGTTGGCGCTGTTCTGAATGACCCAGGATCCGGATGGCAGGCTAACGAAGTCGGTCAGCACCAGATACGCGGTTGGTGGATTGATGCCCAGCATGGCGAACTGATGGATGTCGCCGCCGGGCAGTGGTCTTAGCCGGCTTGCATCTGCCTTGATCCGTTCCGCCCATGCGGGCGCCGGATAGGGCACCAGCGTCCGGTCGCCCTGTTTCAGATGCTTGACGCCGCTGCCGACGGCAACGACGCGGCCGACGCCTTCAGTTCCCATCACGCTTGGCAATTTCGGCCGATGACCATAGCGGCCCGAAATCATCAAGAGATCGCTCATATTGATCGGCGAGGCTTCGAGCGCGATGACCACCTCGCCTTTGGCCGGCGCGCCGACATCGGGAATCTCGACCACCTTCATGACCTCGGCGGGGTTGCCGAATGTTTCTATCTGGATCGCTTGCATGGTGCGTTCTCCTTGTTCTGTACTATAAAGTACATAATGGAGGTTTGACGTCAAGCAAGTAGCTTCATCGCCTGATTTTATGGAGATTTGACGTCAAGCAAGCAGTTTCATCGCCTGATTTAAGGTGGCGCGGACGCGGGCCGCATCGGGTGCATCTTTCGCCTGCACCATCAGCCCGAAATAGACCGCCATCAGCGCATGTGCGGTCGCGTCGGGATCCAACGCGCCGGAAAATTGCGCGCGGTCGGCACGAAGCCGGTCGCTCAGCAATTCTTCCAGCTTTTGGTTGAAGCGTTCGACCCTCCTGCGGATCTCCTTCTGATCGGACACGCCATCGGCTGCGGTATTGACCGAGAGGCAACCCCGGATTCCCTTGATGCCCGAACAGACGGGAACAAAACCGGTCAGCCAGCGCTCGATCGCATCACGCGCTGAAGGTCCTTGCTTGAGGGCGCGCTCGGCGTTCGCGACAATGTGTTCGTGATAGCGGTCTAGAACCTTCAGGAACAACGCATTCTTGTCGCCGAAGGCCGCATAGAGGCTCGGCTTGGCGAGGCCGGTGGCGGCGGTGATGTCGTCGAGCGACGTGCCCTGGAATCCTTTTCGCCAGAACACGTCGCGCGCGAGGTCGAGGGCCTTCTCAGGATCGAAACTGCGCGGTCTTGCCATCGAACCTATCTACGCGCTGACCGTGAAATCGCAAAGAGCGCTATCGAGGGCGGCGACATTCCCTAATTAGTTAAAGACTAGCCCGAACCACGGCGCTGGCTGGCCGCGGTTGCCATTCCAGATGTCTCCGGCTTGTTCGAACGCATTACGTTGCCGGCAACGAGTTGCGAGGACCCCCACGAAAATACTTTAGTGGTGACTTGACAATCTCGACGGAGATTGTAATACTCAAGTAAATGCTTAAGTATTTGAACATCGATAACAGCTTGAGGGCTCTCGCGGAGCCAACCCGCAGGGCCATCGTCGAGCGGCTGAGCCGCGGGCCGGCCACGGTGAGCGATCTGGCCCGTCCGTTCGACATGACGCTCGCGGCGGTGGTCCAGCATCTTCAGGTGCTGGAGGAGAGCGGACTCGTCCAGAGCGAAAAGGTTGGACGCGTGCGCACTTATCAAATCGAGCCTCGCGGACTTGCTCCTCTGGCCGATTGGGTGGCCGAGCGCCGCAGTCTTACGGAACGTCGCCTCGACCGCCTCGGAGAGCTTCTGAGCGAGACAGAACCGTCGGCCAAGCAACCTCAGTCCAAAAACAAAGGAAGAGTAAAGTGACCCAGACGAGTGAAGCACCTGTGACCAAAGTCGGTCATCCACAGTACATTCAGCATCGAGCGGACTTATCCTCAGTCTCCCGCGTGTGTCTTCTTTGCGCACGCGAACGAAGCCATGAAGCGCCGCTGGCTTGCCGAAGGCGAGGGCTGGACGGTGAACAAATTCACTCTCGACTTCCGTGTCGGCGGCAGCGAGATATCGCGATTCCGCTATTTGGACGGTCCGGAAATTACTTACGACGCTGTCATCCAGGATATCGTTCCCGATCGTCGCATCGTGTTCGCGTACCGAATGGCGATAGGACCCAACCCTATCTCGGTGTCTCTGATACCAACGGCCTCAAGGATTGACCGTCGCCCAAGTTCTGGAGGTGATTGAGGCGACGCGTTCGGGGTCGTCGGCGAAGAAGCGCCACGCGGCGCAGGATTTGT
>JAQGKJ010000792.1 GCA_028290165.1 Bradyrhizobium sp.
ACCGAGTAGCCGCGGCCGTAGCCGCAATTCAGCGTCGCTGAATTGCCGTCGCCGCGCAGGTAAGACAGCGCCGCGCGATGGGCTTGGGCCAGATCGCTGACATGGACAAAATCGCGGATGCAGCTTCCGTCCGGCGTCGGATAATCGGTTCCAAACACATCGATCTTGGCGCGCTGGCCGGTGGCCGCCTCGACCGCGATCTTCAACAGATGCGTCGCGCCCATGGTCGCAAGTCCCATGCGCGCCTTGGGATCGGCACCGGCGACGTTGAAATAGCGCAGCACGACATAGTTCATGCCATGCGCCGAGGCTACATCATGCAACATGATTTCGGTCATCAGCTTCGAGGAGCCGTAGGGCGACAGCGGCCGCGTCGGCGCATGTTCGGGAACGGGCACCTGATCCGGATTGCCGTAGACGGCAGCCGTCGATGAAAAGATAAAGTGGTTGACGCCGCACTTCACCGCCGCGTTGAGCAGGCTGCGCGTGGTCATGGTGTTGTTGCGGTAATAGGCGAGCGGATCGCGCATCGAATCCGGTACCACCACCGAGCCGGCGAAATGAATGATGCTCTCGACGCCATGCGCGGCGATCACGCCCTCGACGAGGTTTTCGTCCGCGGCGTCGCCAATGAACAGCGGAATGCCTTCGGGCAGGAATGCGGAAAAGCCGGTGGACAGGTTGTCGATCACGACGACGCTTTGGCCGGCTTCCGCCAGCGCATGAACCGTGTGACTTCCGATATAGCCGGCGCCGCCGGTGACAAGCACGCTCATGAGTTCACCCGTCCCTCAGCGCATGATCCGCCAAAGTGTGAGCGGTTTGGCGAAAAGATCATGCGCCCTTGTATGTAGGGGCGATGCTATCCGTGGCGCGGTGAAGAGTGGGTTTCGGCGCAAGTGAACTGGCCACTATGCTTAATGTTGCGTATAGGAAATCTCGCGAAACGGAGCCTGATGTGGCAATCCCGAACATTTCCGCCGAGAGCCTGCAGCTGATCGTGCCGAATCTGCACAGGCGCTATTCGGGCGTGACCGCGACCAACCGGATGGTGGCGCCGAAACTCGCCAACGCTTTCCGCGCGGCATGGCTCGGTCCCGATGCGCCCGAGGGAGTCGCGCGGATGGGCTTGGCGGATCTCTTGAAATTGTGGCGGCGCAGTAGACCGCTGATCTGGCACGCGCGGCGAAATAACGAGATGATCCTGGGCGTCGTGCTGCGATCGCTCGGCTGGCCGCTTAAACTGGTGTTCACATCCGCGGCGCAGCGGCATCACAGCTGGATCACGCGCTGGCTGATCCGCCGGATGGACGCGATCATCGCCACCCACGATATCTCGGCGTCGTATCTTAAAGTAAAGGCAACCGTCATTCCGCACGGCGTCGATACCGATCGCTACGCGCCTCCAGCCGATCGCGCGGCGGCGTTCGCGCAAACGGGATTGCCGGGCCACTACGCGATCGGCTGTTTTGGGCGGGTGCGCGCGCAAAAAGGCACGGATGTATTCGTGGATGCGATGTGCCGGCTGTTGCCGCGCTATCCTGATTTTACCGCCGTCGTGGTCGGGGCGATCACCCCCGAGCAGATGGCCTTTGCGAACGACCTGAAGAAGCGGATCGAGGCCGCGGGGCTGGGCTCGCGCATCGTCATCACGGGCGAACTTGAGATCGAGGAGGTGCAGCGCTGGTACCAGAGGCTGACGATCTACGCCTTCACCTCGCGCAACGAAGGTTTTGGATTGACGCTGATCGAGGCGATGGCTGTGGGCGCAGCGCTGGTGGCCTCGCGCGCGGGCGCGGCTGAACTCGTGGTCGAGGATGGCGTGACCGGTGTGCTGACGCCGCCCGGCGATGTTGACGCGCTTGTGGCGGCGCTGGAGCCGCTGATGCGCGATCCGGCTTCGGCGATAGCGATGGGGGAACGTGGACGGGCGCGCGTGCTGGAGAAATTCAGTCTCGATGCGGAGGCAAATCGGATCGCAGAAGTTTATCGCGCGCTGGTCTGAGCCATCGCCTTTGCGACGAATGCATCGAGGTCGCCGCCTGCGAACAGAAAGCCCGGCAAGCCGGCGGCTTCCGCGGCCTCGATATCGGTCGGGCGGTCGCCGATGACAAAACTGCCTTCGCGCCGCACTGGCCAGTGCGCCATCAGATCGAGGATCATGCCGGGGCTTGGCTTGCGCCAATGATGGTCCTCGAGATAGCCGGCGACCGACCCGTCGGGATGATGCGGGCAATACCTGACATCGTCGATCCGGGCGCCTTGGGCGGCAAGCTCGGCCAGCATCCAGTCGTGCAGCGTGTTGAGTTGATCCTCGGTGAAGTGACCGCGCGCCACACCGGATTGATTGGTGAAGAAAAATACAAGATAACCGGCGTCGTTGAGTCGGCGGATCGCCCTCGCCGCGTTCGGCATCCAGCGAATGCGCTCCTGCGTACCCATGTAGCCGTCATCATGGTTGACGACGCCGTCGCGGTCGAGGAACGCGGCGGGTTTTGGCGCGGAGCGGGCAATATCGACGCCGCTCATTTCTTTTGGGCCTCGCGCATCATGGCCTGCTCAATCTCGTCGCAGATGCCATGGGCGGCAGCGAGATGAATTTGCTGGATGATCGGGGTGTCGTCGCTGGGCGATACCAGGAGATGATCGCAGAGGGCGCCAAGTGCTTCGCCCTTGGCTCCGGTGAAACCGATGGTGACAAGCCCGCGCTCCCTGGCAACGCGCAGCGCCGCCAGAATGTTGGGCGAACGCCCCGAGGTGGAGAGCGCCAGCAGCACGTCGCCGCGCTGGCCAAGCCCCTCGACTTGGCGGGCGAACACCTGGTCAAAACCGTAATCATTGGCGATCGCGGTCAGCGCCGAGGTGTCGGTGGTCAGCGCAATCGCGGCGTAAGCGGGCCGGTCCTGTTTGTAGCGGCCGACGATTTCGGCGGCGATATGCTGCGCGTCCGCCGCGCTGCCGCCGTTGCCGATGATCAGGAGCTTGTTGCCTGCGCGCAGCGCCGCGGTGATGACGCCTGCGATTTTCCGCGCGGCGGCGAGCAGCGACGCGTCCTGCGCCGCGCGCTCAAGGGCTGCGAGCGAGAGTTTTAGATGGGCGCCGATCGGGTCTTTGGAATCCTGGCTCAAGACACACCGTCAGGGTTGCAATTGGCACCTTTGGTAATGACCGCGCCGCGACCGCGCAAGCTCGCAAAATCCAGGCTTGCAAATTCAATGCGCAACGCGTGCAGCCTCGGCCAGCACGCGCCCGGCGATATCGACGACGTCGGATGCGGGAATGTCGCGCATGCAGCGATGATCGTTCATGGTGCAGACCGGCCGGTGGCAGGGCTGGCACGGCACCACGGTCGTGGTCTGAACCGTCGCCGCAAGGCCGTTCAGGGGCGCCCAGTGATAGGGGCTGGTGGGGCCGAAAATACCCATGGTCGGCGTGCCCAGGGCGGCTGCAATATGCATCAGGCCTGAATCATTTGAGATCGCGACGTCGGCCGCTGCCACGGCCAGGATGCCGTTGCGCAGATCGGCCCCCGTCAGATCGCGAACCCGTGGCCCGCCCGCGGCCAGGATTTCACCTGCAATTGACTTTTCGGCGGGGCCGCCGACTACCCAGACATCAAAACCTCGTTCGGCCAGCAGGCGCGCGACTTGCGGATAATAAGTCCAGCGTTTTGAGGCGCCGACCGAGCCCGGAGCCAGTGCCACGGCCCGGCCCGTGCCGAGCCCGCTCGCCTGCCGCCAGCGGTTCGCTTCCTCGGCGGGAACCGTGAGCTGCGGCACGGGCCATTCCGGCGGCAGCGGGGCCCCATCCGGCAGCGCCAGCGCGGCGTTTTTGTCGATGAAGCGGGGCAGGGCCCTTTCGCCCCAGCGCCATCGGTTGATCAGCCCAAATCTGGCCTCGCCGACGAAACCTACCCGTTCCGGGATACCGGCGAGCACAGGCGCGATCGCCGATTTCCAGGTGCGGGGCAGGATCAGCGCGGTGCCGTAGCCTCGCGCGCGCAGCTGGGCCGCCAAGGCCCATTGCCTGGCGACCGCCAGCCGGCCGCGCGGCAGGTCCCAGACGATCCCGGAGCGGACGCCTGGCATGTAATCGACCAGCGGCGCGCACAGGGTGGTGGCCAGGAGATCGATCGGCCGATTCGGCCACCGCTGTTTCAAGACCCTCACGACCGTATGGCCGCGCACGAAGTCGCCGATCCACATATAGGGGACGATCAGGATCGGCCGGGTGTCCTCGGGGTCCTGCACGCTTACCGTATGTTCTGAACTACTGTTCATCGCTTGGAGGCTAGGTATCCCTTGCGTCGATCGTGTCGGTAACTGCTCCCCGTCCGCAGGTAAAGTCGCCCGGCGGGCGCGCCGCCCGCCTTCACCACGCCGGATAACCCAAGTTGCCTGCCGGCCGGGAGTGGGGCAAAGCTGGCTTCCCAAATCAAAGGCAGGGTAGCGGATGTTGCTGGTGACCGGTGGCGCCGGTTTTATCGGATCGAACGTCGTGGCTGCGTTGAACGACGCCGGCCGCGCCGATGTCGCCGTTTGTGATGTGCTCGGCCATGACGGCAAATGGCGCAATCTCGCCAAGCGCCAGCTCGCCGACATCGTGCCGCCGCCCGAGTTGCCCGAATGGCTGAAAGGCCGCCGGCTGGATGCCGTCATCCATCTCGGCGCCATTTCGGAGACCACGGCAACCGATGGCGATCTGGTGATCGAAACCAATTTCAGGCTCTCGATGCGTCTGCTCGACTGGTGCACGGCGAATGCGACGCCATTCATCTACGCCTCATCGGCATCGACCTATGGCGATGGCGCGCAGGGGTTTCGCGACGACCCGTCGGTGGCGGCGCTGAAGGCGTTGCGGCCGATGAACCTGTACGGCTGGAGCAAGCATCTGTTCGACATGGCGGTGGCGGAGCGCGCAGCACGCGGCGACAAGCTGCCACCGCAATGGGCCGGCTTGAAGTTCTTCAACGTGTTCGGCCCGAATGAATATCACAAGGGCACGATGATGAGCGTGCTGGCACGGCGCTTCGACGATATCCGGGCTGGCCGGCCCGTGCAGCTGTTCAAATCCCATCGCGACGGCATCGCCGACGGCGATCAGCGGCGCGATTTCATCTATGTCGACGATTGCGTGCGGGTGATGATGTGGCTGCTCTCGACGCCCTCGGTCAGCGGCGTCTTCAACGTCGGAACCGGCAAGGCGCGCAGCTTCAGGGAAATGATGCTCGCGGCCTACGCCGCGCTCGGCACGGCTGCGAATATCCAATATATCGATATGCCCGAACAGATCCGCGGCAGTTACCAGTACTTCACCCAAAGCGATGTCGATCGGCTGCAGCGTGCCGGGTATAACGGCGGCTTCACCGCGCTGCAAGATGCGGTCCTGGCTTATGTCAGCGGTTTCCTCGATCGGCCCGATCGATTCCGCTGACGGCGCAACAGATAACGGGAACAGATGTTCGATTTTGATACCTTGTCGCATGCGATTGCCGGCCAGACCGTGCTCTGCGTCGGCGACCTCATGCTTGACGAATTCATCTATGGCGAGGTGTCGCGGATCTCGCCGGAAGCGCCCGCGCCGGTCGTTGCCGTGCAGCGCAGCGAGACCAATATCGGCGGCGCCGGCAATGTCGCGCGCAACATCGCCTCGCTTGGCGCACGCTGCATTTTTGTCGGATTGATCGGCGAGGATGAGGCGGGCACGAAACTGAAAACGCTGCTTTCGCAAGAGGGCAGAATCGAAAACGTGCTGGTTTGTGACCGGATGCGGCCGACGACACGTAAGGCACGCTTTGTCTCCGAGCATTTTTCGACGCACATGCTGCGCGCGGACTGGGAATTGGCACAGCCTGCCTCCGGCGATATCGAGCAGAAATTGATCGACGCCATCCTGCCGCAGCTCGCCCGCGTGGACATCGTGCTGTTGTCCGATTACGCCAAGGGCGTGCTGACGGCACGCGTGATCCGCAATGTCATCGACGCCGCGCGCAAACTCGGCAAGCGGGTCATCGTCGATCCCAAAAGCGCCAATCTTGCAATTTATCGCGGCGCAACGCTGCTCACGCCCAATCGCAAGGAGTTTGCGGAAGCGACCCGCAGCCGCGCCGATACCGAACAGAGCATTGCGGAGGCAGCCCGGGAAGCGATGCAATCGGCGGACTGCGAGGCGATGCTGGTGACCCAAAGCGAACACGGCATGACGCTGGTGGCTCGCGGCGGCGAGGCCATCCATGTGCCGGCCCACCCGGTCAAGGTCCGCGACGTCTCGGGCGCGGGCGACACCGTTGTCGCGGTGCTGGCGGTGACGCTCGCGGCGGGGGCCGATTGGGAGACGGCGTTGCGGATGGCGAACGCCGCGGCAGCGGTCGCGGTCGGCAAGAAGGGCACCGCCACCGTGACGTCAGCGGAATTGCGGCGGAAAATCCTGCCGCACGCATATCTTGCGGCCGAAGAAAAGATCATTGTGGCTGGCGGCGACCTCGACGCGCATCTTCAAGATTGGCGCAAGGAGGGATTGCGGGTGGGTTTCACCAACGGCTGTTTTGATATTTTGCATCCCGGCCACGTCCAGGTCCTCACGGCAGCGCGCGGCGCCTGCGACCGGCTGATTGTCGGCCTGAACAGCGACGCATCGACTAAACGACTGAAGGGCAAGGAACGCCCGGTGCAGGATGAACGCGCGCGCGCGGAAGTGCTGGCGGCACTGGAGGCGGTCGATCTCGTCGCGATCTTCGAAGAGGACACACCGATAAAACTGATCACGCAGATCAGGCCGAACGTGCTGGTGAAGGGCGGCGATTATGCCCGCAACCAGGTCGTCGGCCACGAGATCGTCGAGGCCAATGGCGGCGAAGTGCTGCTGGTCGACGTGTTGCCGGGTTTCTCTACGACGCTGCTCGTCGATCGCGCGCGCGGAGGCAAGGCGTGAGCGTGGTGGCACGAGAGTCGGTGCCCGCGCTGTTATGGCGGCTGTGGCGCGATCCGGCCGCCTGGGTGACCACGGTCGACGTTTTCGCCATCCTGGTTGCGGTCTCGCTGCCCTGGTCGACGTCGCTGGTCGCGATTTTCGCCGTCGCACTGCTGGTTGCGATGGGGCCGTTCCTCGACGTCAGGGCTTTCCTGCAATCGCTGCAGCGCCCGATTTGCGCCTTGCCGATTGCGCTCGTTGCGCTCGCGGTCGTCGGGACGCTGTGGTCGGATGCGCCATGGGGTGCGCGGCTCTACGCCATCAGCCCGACCGCAAAACTCCTGGTGCTGCCGGTGCTGCTCTATCATTTCGAGCGTTCCACGCGCGGCGTCCAGGTCTTGATCGCCTTCATGGTGTCGTGTGTCCTGTTGCTGGCAATGTCCTGGGTCGTGGCGTTCGATCCAAGGCTCGCGCTCAAGTCCGGTGGCGCCTACGGCGTTCCGGTCAAGGACTATATCGACCAGAGCCAGGAATTTGCCTTGTGCGCGGTGGCGCTCGCTTATCCCATCATCAATCTGTTGCGCGCGAAACGAATCCTGCTGGCGGCGCTGTTGTCGGCGGTCGCCTTGAGCTTCGTCGTCAACATGATGTTCGTCATCGTGTCGCGCACCGCGCTGGTGACGATGCCGATCATGCTGGCAGTGTTCGCGCTGTTGCATCTGCGATGGCGAAACATTCTTGTCATTTTGTGCGTGACAACGGTATTCGCCGGATTGGCATGGGCGACATCGCCCAAGCTGCAATGGACCACCGTAACCTTTCTGCGGGACTATCAGCTCTATAAAGAGCGGAACATTCCGACGTCGATCGGCTTGCGACTCGAATTCTGGCAAAAATCACTGCGATTTTTCGCCGAGGCGCCGATCTTCGGCCATGGCACCGGTTCGACGCGGGGGCTGTTCGAACAGGTTGCCACCGGTCCAAGTAACCTCGCTGACGGCCAGGTGGTCGGCAATCCGCACAACCAGACGCTGAACGTCGCGATCCAGTGGGGTACGATCGGGATCGGCGTGCTGTATGCGATGTGGCTGCTGCACCTGCTGCTGTTCCGCGGCGACGGTTTGGCAAGCTGGGTCGGATTGCTGGTCGTGGTGCAAAATATCTTCACGTCGCTGTTCAATTCGCACCTGTTCGATTTCCACGAGGGGTGGATGTACGTAATGGGCGTGGGCATCGCCGGCGGAATGGTGCTAAAGACCGGCACGCGGGAGGCGAGTTCGGGAACGGGAAGTTTCATTCAACCATGATGGCTGGCACGCGCGCGACAGATGGGCTATCAGCAGCGCCGCAGCGGCATAGTCCGGATATTGTTCGCTATCGGTCGACGAAATGATGCGTTTCCCACATCTGACCATCCGAAACGCGCTGATCGCAACGCACGACGCGCTGGCGACCACGCTTGCGGTGTTGGCGAGTTTCTATCTGCGTTTTGAGGGAGAGCTTTTTGCCGAGCGGCTGCCGCTATTGCTGCGCATTCTGCCGTACTTCGTGGCGTTCAGTGTGGTGGTCTGCTACGTCTTCCACCTGACCACCACGAAATGGCGCTTCATTTCGTTGCCTGATGCGTTGAATATCCTGCGCGCGGCAACCGTGTTGACCCTCGGGCTTGTCGTGCTGGATTATATTTTTGTCGCGCCCAGCATT
>JAQGKJ010000824.1 GCA_028290165.1 Bradyrhizobium sp.
CGGTGGCGAGGCCGGCGGCGAAGGTCACCGCGTGCTGCTCGGCAATGCCGACATCGAAGGTGCGCGTCGGGAAGGCTTTGGCGAACAGGTCGATCCCGGTGCCGGACGGCATCGCCGCGGTGATGCCAACGATCTTGTCGTCCTTCTCGGCTTCCTTGACCAGGCTGGCGCCGAACACGTTCTGGTAGGACGGCGCATTCGGCTTGGACTTGGCCTGGGCGCCGGTCGCGACGTCGAACTTGACCACGGCGTGGTACTTGTCGGCGGAGGCTTCCGCCGGGCCGTAGCCCTTGCCCTTCTGGGTGACGACGTGAACCAGGATCGGGCCGGTTTCCATGTCGCGGACGTTCTTCAGCACCGGCAGCAGGTGGTCGAGGTTGTGGCCGTCGATCGGGCCGACATAATAGAAGCCGAGTTCCTCGAACAGCGTGCCGCCGCCGACCATGAAGCCGCGGGAATATTCTTCGACACGGTTGGCGCGGTCGGCCAGCACCTTCGGCAGACGCTTGTTGATCTGTTTTGCGGCCTCGCGCAGCGAGCGGTAGGTCTTGCCGGAATAGAGGCGCGACAGGTAGGCCGACATCGCGCCGACGGGCGGGGCGATCGACATGTCGTTGTCGTTGAGGATGACGATCAGCCGGGAGTTCATCGCGCCGGCGTTGTTCATCGCCTCGTAGGCCATGCCCGCGGACATCGCGCCGTCGCCGATCACGGCAATGACGTTGTTCTTGCCGCCGGAGAGGTCGCGCGCCACGGCCATGCCAAGCGCAGCCGAGATCGAGGTCGAGGAATGGGCGGCGCCAAATGGGTCGTAATCGCTCTCGGTCCGTTTGGTGAAACCGGAGAGCCCGCCGCCGGTGCGCAGCGTGCGGATGCGGTCGCGGCGGCCGGTCAGGATTTTGTGCGGGTAGGCCTGATGGCCGACGTCCCAGACCAGACGATCGCGCGGGGTGTCGAAGATGTAATGGATCGCGGTGGTCAGTTCGACGACGCCGAGGCCGGCACCGAAATGTCCGCCGGTGACCGAGACCGCATCGATGGTTTCCTGGCGCAGTTCGTCGGCAACCTGCTGGACTTGTTCCACCTTGAGCCGACGCAAGTCGTCCGGGGTTCGGATGGTATCGAGAAGCGGCGTTTTGCTAAATGTGGTCACGGCGATATTCCAATTTTGCATGTCGGGATTAACGGCCCGACGTGAGACGGAGTGCGCATTAACTACGCAGCGAAAACCCAGACGCCGGACGCCACCTGAGCAGGCCGAAGCCCGGTTTGAGAGGCTAGATGCGCTCCGGATCGTTCAATGTGATGTATATCACCTTTGGCGATTTCACCCTTCTCCGTCATTTTTATCAGCTAATTGAAGTACTTACTGCCACGAGAAACCCGCTTCAGCCCGCCTTCAACAGCCCATAGCCGCTAAAGCTTTACACTAAAGCCACGGCCAAAGCCAACCCACCGGGGTCGTAACGCGCCGGTGGGTTGGGTACTGGGGCTGCGTTCAACCCCTATGGCGGGGCGTTCGTTCCAAATCGGCGGTATTTGCGCGGCCGGAGGTCGCGCAATATTCTCGCTTATTGCTGGGGAGCAAT
The DNA here is from genome assembly GCA_028290165.1 of Bradyrhizobium sp. The sequence goes on from JAQGKJ010000824.1 coordinate 1,590, forward strand.
GTGCGTCTCGACCCCGTGGGGCCGGTCGTCACTGAACGTCGAGCGGCTCGGTTCCCGTCGCTTGGCCGTTGGCGTCGGTGGTGATCTTGTCGACCCGCGCCTCGGCCTGCCGCAGCAGTTCCTCGCACCGGCGCTTGAGCGACTCGCCGCGCTCATAGATGGCCACCGATTCCTCCAGCGGAACCTTGCCGTCCTCGAGCCGCTTGACGATCGATTCAAGTTCCTCGATCGCGCGCTCGAAGCTCAGCTTCCTCACGTCCACTTGGGTGTTTTCGGCCATATCGCTTTCCCAGATGCGCCCTCATTCCGGCGCCGACCTAAATGAATTGATGCGGGCTCATTATGGCGGACTTCACGCACCCATCAATGCGGTGACGTGTTCGGCGACCGATTCCTGCAGGCCTTGCAGATCATAGCCGCCCTCGAGCACCGAGACAATTCGCCCCTCCGCGCTTCTATCGGCGATATCCACCAGCTTGCGCGTGACCCAGCCAAAATCCTCCGCCCTGAGATTGAGCGAGGCCAGCGGATCGCGGTAGTGCGCGTCGAAGCCGGCGGAGACGACGATCAGTTCGGGGGCGAATTTCTGCAGTTGCGGCAGGATCACGTTCTCGAACGCCGCGCGGAACTTGGCGCTGCCGTCTTCGGACGCCAGCGGCGCATTGACGATGGTGTCATGCTCGCCGCGCTCGCTGGAGGCGCCGGTGCCGGGAAACAACGGCATCTGGTGCGTCGAGCAATACATCACCGTCGGATCGGCCCAGAAAATATCCTGGGTGCCGTTGCCGTGATGGACGTCGAAATCGACGATCGCCGCACGGGCGATGCCGTACTTGCGCTGCGCGTGTCGCGCGGCGATCGCGGCGTTATCGAAAAAGCAAAAGCCCATTGGTTTCGCAATTTCGGCGTGATGGCCGGGCGGACGCATCGCGACAAACGCGTTGTCGTGGGCGCCGGACATCACAGCGTCGGTGGCGGCAACCGCCCCGCCGACACCGCGCATCACCGCCTCCCAGGTGCCGGGGGACATCGACGTATCGCCGTCGATATAGATCAGGCCCGTCGTCGGCGCGATATGCCGGAGTTCCCCGACGTAATGCTCGCTATGACAGAGCGTGACCGAATCCAGACTGCCTTCCGGCGCCTCGCCGCGCACGAGGGCGTTGAAACGCGCTTGGGCGAGCACCTGGTTGACTGCGCGTATCCGGTCGGGTCGTTCGGGGTGCCCTGACGGCGTCAAATGGTCGAGGCTTGCCGGATGCGTAAGAAGAAGCGTCGTCATGCACTGTCCTGGCGCGTTAACCGCGCTTTGCGAGAAGGGGCTAATCTAGGGGGTCGCCGGCCGCTCGGAAAGAGCCATGACCAAGGCTTTGCATTTCAAACACTTTGCATTTCCAAGGCTTTGTATTTCAGTTCATTCGCTGGATGCGGTCGGGTGTTGCGGGCGCGATCGGGCTATTGGCCTGGAAATAAGCGTACAAGGCATCGGCGTCATAGCCGCCATAGAGCTGTGCGGTGGCATCCTTCAGCACGCTGAAACCGTCGCCCCCGACCGCGAGATAATTGTTCACCGTCACCCGATAGTTTTGCGCAGGCTCGATGCGCGCTCCATCGAGCGACATCCGATCGGCCGCCACGCGCTCGCCATAGGGTTTTGTTCCATCCCAGGCGTAGGTGAATCCCTTCGAGACCTGCAAGATTCGCGGCCGCTTCGGATCGAGCCATTGCTGCTCCAGCATATTCTTGATCTGCGTTCCCGTCAGCGTCAGCGTGACCAGCTGATTGCGGAACGGCTGGCTGGCGAACACATCGGCATAGGTCACCGCGCCATCCGGCTTCTTCGCAATATCGGTGCGGATGCCGCCGGGATTGGTGAACGCGATCACGGCCGCGCCATTGGCGTCCTTGATGGTCGCAGCCAGCTGGGCGTCGGCGATGATATCGCCGAGCGCGCTCTCGCCGGCCTCATTGGGCGTGCGCGACAGCGTGTCGGTGACCGCCCCCGCGCGGCGGTCGGCGATCGGCGCGGCAAGCCTGTCGTAGGATTCCAGCAAGGCGGTCTGCTCGGGATCGCTGGCATAGGTGCTTGTGCGGACGATGACGTTATCGGCCCTGGCGCTGATGACGTCGCGCGTGACGGGATCGAGCTTCAGGTCGATGGCGGTAACGATGGTGCCGTATTTGTCGCCTGAGGTGACCAGGCGTCCGTCGATCTCGCAGACATAGGCCTGATGGGTGTGGCCGGAGATCACGACGTCGACCGCGCGATCGAATTTCTTCACGATCTCGACGATCGGTCCCGATATGCCCGGACATTCATTATAGTCGCCGGTCGGAAAGCCACCTTCATGGATCAGCACCACGATGGCCTCGACGCCGCGCGCCTTTAGTTCCGGCACCAGCGCGTTCACGGTGTCGGCTTCGTCGCGGAATTCGAGACCGGCGACGCCCACCGGCGAGACGATGTCGGGCGTGCCCTTCAAGGTCAGGCCGATAAAGGCAACTGGAATGCCGTCGAATTCCCTGATCTCGTAGGCAGGAAAGATGGTCTTGCCCGTATTCCTGTCGAAGGTGGAGGCCGCGAGATAGTGAAACTTCGCACCGGGGAACGGGTGCGGCCCCTGGCATTTGTCTAGGGGATGACAACCGCCATTCTGCATCCGAAGCAATTCGTCCTTGCCCTCGTCGAATTCGTGATTGCCGACGGAGGCGACCTCGAGCCCCATCATCGAGAGCGATTCGATGGTGGGCTCGTCGTGGAACATCGCCGACAAAAACGGGCTGGCGCCGATCAGGTCTCCGGCCGCGACGAAGATGTTGTTTTTCGCGCCGGCGCGGAGCTCTCTGACCAATGTCGCCATGTGCTCGGCACCGCCGGCAGGGACCGCGATCTTCTTGGTCTTGTCGTCAGGATCGGCGATCCTGATGCCGCCCGCCGGCGGCCGAAGGTAGCCGTGGAAATCGTTGATGGCGAGAATTCGGACATCCACCGGCGCGGTCTGCGCGTCAGCGCGCGAGGCGGGCTCAAGCGCAAGCGCCAGCATCAGCGCAGCGAGGAGCGGACAAAGCGGATGTCTCATGGCTTTATAATAGAGCGGCGGCACGACGATTTCACGATGGCTTCGCGTTACGCCTTCCTGCGCGAAAAGAACGCCTTGAATGCGGCGACCGCCTCCGCGGAGCGCATCCGTTCCCCGAACAGATGGCCCTCCTGGTCGATCCGCCGCGTCAGGTCTTCCGGCGGCAGTTTTAGAAGCTTGCGCGAGATCGCGACCGCTTCCGCCGGCAAAGCGCAGATCTCGCGCGCCACCTTGCGGGCCTCGGCTTCGGTATGGCCCGGCGCCACCACCACATTGACGAAGCCCGCGACGTGGGCGTCGTCGGCGCTGAATGTGCGGCCCATTACCAACATCGCGAACGCACGCTGATGCCCCATCGTGCGCGGTATCAACAGGCTCGAGGCGCCTTCCGGAACCAGGCCGAGATGGATGAAGGGCGTCGAGAACGTCGCGGTCTTGCTGGCGAGGACGTAATCGCAATGGAACAGCATGGTGGTGCCGATGCCGATCGCGATGCCGTCGACCGCGGCGATGATCGGCTTGGTGTTGTGCGCCAGAGAATAGAGAAATTTTGTCGCGTTGGAGGCACGGGGCGCATCAGTATTGGAAGTGCCGTCGTTCAAAAAATCCTCGAGATCGTTGCCGGCGCTAAATACCCCCGAGCCGCCGGTGATGATCATGCAACGGATCGCCGGATTGTTCTGCGCGGTGTCGATGGCATCGCTCATGGCGCGATACATCTCCTGCGTGATCGCGTTCTTCTTCTCGGGCCGTCGCAGCTTGATCACGCGCGTTGCGTCTTCGTCGGTGACTATCAGGTGCCCGGTGGTCATGGCGCGGTCCTCGAAAAACGAGCGGCAAAGGTACCGCTGGCGA
>JAQGKJ010000032.1 GCA_028290165.1 Bradyrhizobium sp.
GATCGCCGGACGGCAACCCGCACTCGACGCCAGTCTATACCGGCAAGCTGATCGAGACCGTTCCGGCGGCGGCACGCGCGCCCGGGCCTTCGCCGGCCCGTTGAACGTCGAGTTCGTCAGCATTTCTAGTTCGTCAGCGTTCCCCATTGCGACGCCATCCGCTCGGCGCCGCGCTGCGACAATGCGAAGATCGTAAACGTCGGATTCGATGCACCCGCGGTGGCAAAGATGCCTGGTCCCGCAACCCAAAGGTTCGGGATTTCGTGACTCTGGCCATAGCTGTTGACGACGGAATCGGCAGCACCGGTGCCCATGATGGTGCCGCCCATCAGATGGCTCGTCGGGATCGATCCGCGCGACGACCATGCCTCCTTGGCCCCGCTCGCCTTGGCGACTTTCAATCCCTCCTCGAGATTGGCATTCCAAAGCGCGACTGCATCCTGATCGTAGCTGTGGACGAGCTTGCCCATGGGCATTCCGTACTCGTCCTTTGTGCTCGACAGCTCGACGCGGTTTTCCATGTTCGGCTGTTCTTCGCCGAAGGTCTTTATCCCGGCGAGACCGCGCGCCGCCCGCTTCATGTAGTCAGCCAGCTCCGCTCCGAATAAATCGGCGCGCGAGTTCGCAAGATCGGTCGTCTTCACCGCAAAGCCAGCGGTGATGAAGGAACTGCCGAACGCGCCGGGATGGCTGGTCTTGGGGTAACGCTCGTAGGACATGTACTGCACGGCAATCGTGCCCATGTGATTTTGGGTATCTTGGTCGAAGATTCCCCATGTCGACGCAACATGGTGCGACATCATGAACCGGCCGACGAGGCCGCTGGCATTGCCGAGGCCCCTGGCGTGCTTGTCGGTCGCCGAGTTGAGCAGCAGCCGCGAATTTTGCGCCGACCATGCCGCCAGCACCACCACGCTTGCTTCCTGGGTCTGCCTCTCCTGCCTGGCGTCGTAATATTCGACGCCGGTCACCCGCGTGCCCGCCTGATTGGTGAGGACGCGCGTCACGGTGGACAGAGCGCGAACCGCGGCGCCGGCCTTGCGCGCGTCTCCGAGATAAGTGATCTGCGGATTGGCGAGCGCGCCGATCGGGCAGCCGACGTGGCACCAGCCATCATACAGGCAGGCGGGTCGCCCCTTGAATTCCACCGAGTTCATGCCGACCGGCGCCGGCACCATCGGGATGCCGGACGCCTCAAAACCCTTCAACCAGATGTCGCCGTTGCGAAACGTCTTCATCGGCGGCATCGGGTAGGCTTCGCCCGCCGGCCGCCATTTTTCCTCGGCCCTGGCATCGCCGGAGACGCCTATCTCGCGCGCGACCTTGTCGTAAAACGGCGCCACGTCTTCGTAAGCGATCGGCCAGTCCTGTGCGCGGTTGTGCTCGCTCCTGGACCTGAAATCGGTCGGCAACAGCCGCGGGAAGTTTGCGTAATAGTGCAATGCCGCGCCGCCGACGCCCCACCCGCCCTGGGCGGCGTAGGTCATCGGGTTCTTGCCCTCGAGCAGGATCGGGGCGCCCGCAGGCTTGATGCGGCGGCCCCAGATCTCCGAACTGATGAGATCGGAGAGCTCCCAGTCCGGACCGGACTCCAGCAGGACCACCTTCTTGCCCGCTTTTGCCAACACCGAAGCATAGACCGAGCCGGAAGCACCGGCGCCGACGATAACGACGTCTACTTTCTCGTTGGCCATTTCACCACCTCTTTTCCGGTGGGATATGCGGCATATAGGGGATGCCCAGCGCCTCGTAGCCTTCCATCGTTCCGTAGACGACGTCGACGGCATCGGCACGCAGCACGGCGTAAACGGTTGCGCCGGGTCGTCCGCTCCAGCCTTCGATCTTGTTCTGGCGCATGCGATCGACGAACTCTCGCTGATCGGCAGCCGCCAGCTGTGCGAAATCGCGTCCGAAGATTTTTCGGCTTCCGTCATCGACCGCTGCGATTGCCGCGCGATAAAATTCCATGAACGGCGGACGGAAGTTGAAGATACGGGCTTGCAGGAGCGATTCGTGCGGCGGCACCGAAAGTTGCTGATCGATGAAGTGGGCGATGCCCGCCTCGCGCGCCTGGGGCACCAGTGTCTCGCCGAGCGCCTCGAGGGTTTCGCCCTGATGGGCATCCAGAAGCCGGAAAGGAACGCCGCGCGCCCGGGCTTCTCCCGCCCTCATCATCACTTCGGCGCCACCTACCGTGAACGCCAGCGCGCCCAGGGTCGCGCCTTTCACGAAGCCGCGCCGGCCAATGTCCGCCATCGTCATCTCCTCCCGGAGTGATTTATTGTTCTTGTGGCGACATTACTGGGCAGCCCCGGGCTTTAGTCAAGAGATCAAGGGCGACCCGACGGCGACACGCCCGCCGCGCGCTTCAACTTCCGCAGGTTCAAGCCGTGGTGCGGGCAAGCGCTGCCCACAAGAAGCCCCGCCCCCAAAAAGAAAACGCCCGTGGGGAGCGGGCGTTTTCGGTCGTCAACTTGGGGTAGTTGGGGTCTTCTATTATCCACGTGGCGACTTTGGGGGCTGATAAAGAGCCGCGTGAATTCGTGAAATCCTCTGTTAGCGTCCTCTGCTAGCGGACCAGCGACGTGCCCGAACTGGTGATTGCTACCGGCTTGCCGGCCTTCATGACGCGCGCCGTCTGGGTGTATTCGTCCGAAGTGCTGCGAGCCGAGATGCCGAAGGCCGCCACCGCGATTCCCGCAACGAGCGCCACGACCACAATCTTGAGATGGGTCGAGCGATCTGCGCTGTAGATCGAGTGGTTCATCGAAGCCTCCTGCCGCCTTCCTGCGTCTTGCGGATTTGTCTGTCAGCGCCGCAGGCAGGTTCAACGTCTCACGCTTCCAAACGTAGGGATTCGCCTTCCGGTTCCTAAGATGCGATCACAAGGCAGTGAACAGAGTTGAACGGCCGCGATTGGGGCGATCGCGGCTGGCTCTTCGCTGTGATAAATTTATGAATTGTTACAATGCGTTGTACGATTTTAGGCGCTTTGACCACGGCGCGGCCAAAAACCGGCCCCAATCGGCCGAGGGAAGAAATCGTTTGCCTGTTGCGGAAAAGTCCCGCCGCCGTCGCGCTGATTTGGTCCTCGCAGCTAGACGCTGCCGACCGTCTTCAGCCGCGCCCGCGGATGGATTTCCGCCTGCGACAACACGGTGGTTTGCTGCCTGAAGCGCTCGACCAGCGAACGCACGAAGGGCCGGATCGCCGCCGACGTCACCAGCACCGGCGCCTCGCCTTCGCGCGCGGCCTGTTCGAAGCGGTCGCGCACCACGGTCATGAACTCGGACAGCTTTGATGGCTGCATCGCCAGCGAGCGGTCCTCGCCCTGGCCGACCAGTGACTCCGCAAACGCCTGCTCCCATTTCGCCGACAGCGCGATCAGCGGCAGGTAGCCGTTCTGCGAAGTATTTTGGGCGCAAATCTGCCGCGCCAGCCGGGCGCGCACGTGCTCGACCACGGTCGAGGGGTTGCGCGAGAACGCCAGCGCGTCGGCGATGCCCTCGAGAATGGTCGAGAGGTCGCGGATCGAGATTCGTTCGGCGAGCAATAACTGCAGCACCCGCTGAATGCCAGAAATCGTGACCTGGCTCGGCACGATGTCCTTGATCAGTTCGCCTTGCTCCTTCGGCAGATCCTTCAGCAGTTTCTGCACCTCGCCGTAGGACAACAGGTCCGACATATTGTTCTTGAGCAGTTCGGT
>JAQGKJ010000034.1 GCA_028290165.1 Bradyrhizobium sp.
GTGGCAATTGCAGCTTTCGAAAAGCTGCCGACCTCTACCGCTCGCACGAACATACGCAGCGCGCCCAGATAGTCCATTTTGGCGCCTCCGTATCGCCCTTGCGACGAAACGTCGAGCACTCGCCCGATCAGCCCCTTCCTGCGACCTTCGGTATTCCGGCGAGGTCTTCGGTCGATTTCGACCCGCACTCCAACATTTGTTTGCGCATTTCGCAACAATCATTTCGGGCTGCGGGAATTGGGTCGACGCCGCGGCATGATGCGTGGTTACGTTTTGCTGCTCATTCTGATCCGAGTGAGGCAATCTATCTCATTGGCCGCCATACCGGATTGCGTCCGATCCGCACCTCGAACTGGGAGATCATATCGTTGCAAGAGCGGGACCGAGTATCTGGATTTTGTCTTTTTTGATAGCAAAGAGGCCAGGTAATCTACCTTCCGGCGCTCGATCATAACGAGATGCTTCTTCGGCCAAAATGTCGCTCATGGTCATTCGCCGGTTAGGGGGGTAATCTCGGAAATGCCGGTTGTCCGCCTTTGCCTGAGTCCCCGGACGCTAGACCCGCCACTCCAGCACGCCATCATCCGCGCTGACGATATCGCCTGATGTCCCCACCGGCGTGCGGTCCATGTTCAACAGATGCGCCAGCGTCGCGCCGTCGCGCGCGGGCACCCGCGCCAGCGCGCGGGCATTGCCTTGCGTCCGCAGCATCACCACGCCGTGCTCGACCTCGCCGTTGCGGCCGTAGATCACGGTAAAACTCTCGACCGAACCCTTGCCGCTGGCGTCGGTGACGAACTCCGGCACCGCGCCGCGATGCCGATCGGCTTCCGCCTGCACGCTGGCGTTCTGCGCAAGCTCGTGCTGCGGCGCCTGCCGCGAAAGCGCCAGCGCGTGATGTTTTGTCACGAATCCGCCCTGGCCGTAGAGCAGGCCGAGTTTTGCGCCGCCCCGCAGTTTTCGCACCATCGCGCAGGCCGCATGCGTCATGTAGTTATTGAGCGGCGCGCCGAAGAACGTCAGGCCGCCTGTCACCGTCGGCTGCACGTCGGGGCCCAAGCCCAGCGTCCGCCGCGCCATTTTCGGCACGCAGGGAAAGCAGCTGTAGAGCTCGATCGCGTCGAAGGCTTTGCCATCGCCGCCGACGAGATCCAGAATCGCCTTGAGTACAGCGTTCTGCGGGTGGCTTTCGAAAAACTGGTCGCGGATAAGGTAATCGCGCGGCTCTTCCGCAGAAGCGCCGCCCCAGACGTGAACCAGGCGGTCTTCTGATATCCCCGCGGCCCGCGCCTTGGCGAGGCTGGTCAGGAGCACCGCGGCGCCCATATTGACGGTCGGATTGGCCACCATTAATTTGGTGTACGGCCAGGCGATCAGCCGGTTGTCCGGCGTCGGCGTCGTGATCTCGTCAGGGGCAAAACGCCGCTTCAGCCACGCATTCGGATTTTGCGACGCGACGCTGGAATAGGTCGACCACAGCTGGCCTGATTCCGCCATCGCCTCGCGCGGGGTCCGGCCCCAATGCGCCGAGGTCGCGGATTCATAAAATGGATACACCGTGATCGGCCGGAACACCCCGAGTTTTACCGCCATCGGTTTCTGGAACGCCGCGCCACGTTTCGGCTCCGGCACATCATGCGCGAACGGCGTCCACGGCAGTTCGACGCCGGCGCGTTCGGCCTTGGTCGCGGTAGACTGCGCCTCTGCGCCGCAGACCGCGGCGACGCTGCATTCGCCGCGCGCAATGCGCTGGGCCGCTTCATGCAGATAACGGATCGGGCTCTCGCCGCCGACCGGACCGTAATAGGCGTGTTTTGGTTTGATGCCGAGACGCTGCGAGAGCTGAATCTCCGGATCGCGGTAGCGCCAACTCAGGAAACTGACGATGTCGAGCGAGCCGATTTCATCAAGCAATTTGCCGCCGCTGTCCTGCTCGGCGCGTTTGAGCGCTTGTTCCAGCAGCGCGAGCGGCTCGAGTCCTTCGGCAATTTCCTTCGGGCGGTCGACGATTTCTCCGATGCCGACGATGACGGGAATGCGGTCGTCGGAGATGGGGGAGGTGATATTGGACATTTTCTTGTTTTCACTTCCTGGATATTCGCCTCGCCGTCGCTCTTCGAGGCCTTCGCGGAGCCTGCCAGCGGGTCGGCTAAGCTGGATGCGTTGGCTACGGCGCCTCAGGTTGACGGCTACTCGCTGTACGTCGTCCTGAGGTGCTCGCCGCTCTTGCGGCGAGCCTCGAAGGATGCGGCCGTGCGCCTACTCCCCCACCAGCGCGTTCATGTGCTCGACCGCCTCGACAAAATCTACTTTGAATTCCTGCACCACCGCGCCGGCGGATTTCACGCTGTCGATCAGGCCGACGCCCTGGCCGACGAAATAGCTCACGAGGTCGCGCGCCTTGGCGTTGCCGGCGGCGGCTGAACGGTCGATCGAGTTGAAGGCGTCGCGGCTGATGATGCTCTGCAGCGGCATCGGCAGTGCGCCGGGACTGTCGGGTCCGCGGTCCCATGCATCGGTCCAGACCGAACGCAATTGCCGCGCCGGCTTGCCGGTGCGGCCCTTGGAACGAACAGCGTCGCGCGAAGACGCCGCGATCATCTTCTCGCGAAAGATTTCGGTGGTCTCGGA
>JAQGKJ010000045.1 GCA_028290165.1 Bradyrhizobium sp.
TCTGGCCTGTTTAGCCCTCAGTGGCCTGATTTTAATCCTAACGCGCCGTAAATTTGCCGCCGTGCGTACTCCGTAGAACTACGGAGATCTGGCCTATCATTGAACCTTGGCACACGTCGTGCAGACATATGTTTGCCGGGGATTTGAGGGGCCCGGTACCTCAACCAGCGCCGCCTAGCGATCATATTCCGCTAAGGCGGCGTTGTGCGTTCGGGATATGGAACCGTCCTTAAGTACACTTTTGTACGTTTTCTACGTTTCTGCCGGGAACGAAATTCAAGTTCCCGCGTGAAGTAAGTGGGCGGGTATTCCAGTCGGAGAGCGCTATGGCCGGTCTTTATCTCGGCATTGCGGTTGCTGGCGTAAACGCCCTGATCGCGACGGGGTTGGTTATTGCGCTGATGTAAAGGGCCGCCTCAGTTGGCGGCCTCTTTCATTCCGGCATCATGCGGGGCGGGCCCCGTAGTTCTCCGTCCGTGAACTGGGTTCCGATTCGGCTGGCGGCCTCTTTCTCAATCGGGCAACACCCAGGGCGACGCCACAAATTCCCGGAAATGTGCCCTATTGAACAGATGCAACTTCTGGTTTCGGCGTAAAATCCATTTGCCGTGATCGGGAGAGGTCCCATGACTCACAAAGGCGTGGAATACAGCGTGGTTACGACGGCAACGCCGGGGATCTGGAAATGGCAGTTCCGGATCGGCGACGCGATCAAATCCGGCAAAACGGAGACCAGGATCAACCTGCTGGCGATCCGCCGCGTTCAACTGCGCATCGACCGCGAGCTCAAAAAGGCCGCGCGCAATCCGGCGCCGTAGATCGATCTTGCCGGAGATCTTGCCGGGGGCACGCTTTCGATCATCAACAACGCCACTATCATTGATCGTTCTCAATGCGGCCATTGCCACCCGCGCTAAAATTAATATTGTCATTGCCGAACTGCCCACGGGGGAGCTAGACGTTGACATTGAGCCCCGAACGCCGCCGTTCGGGGGCTCTCTCATGCTATCCTCGCAGCGGAACCCCAGACTAGACCATCCGCCACGCGCCCTGAGTTCACATGACCGTCCATACGCCGAAGCTTTTGACGCCCGAAGAGTTCGCATCACTCCTCGAGGTCGCCGTTACATCGCCCAATCCGATAATATCAGCCCCGCATCGGGCAAAGCTGCTGATGCTTGGCTACGTCGTCGAGACCGCCAAGGGCCTGGTCGTCACCGGCGATGGTCTGATCCGGATCACCGAGAGCGAATGATCGCCAAAAGGCTTGGCCCGTTGGGCGAGCCAGCGATGGGGATTTTTCCCGGCATTGCGCGCTGAAAAAGCGGGAACGAACTTAACCCCGTAAACCTCCGGAATTGATCTGTCGCGGTTTTGGGAGTCCAGTGACAAAAACAATCTGGGGATTTCTCAGGCGCGGCACACTTAAAGACAGTTATTGTATTTGGGAAACCACTGGGGGCGGCCGTCATGGCGTCTGACGACGCGAATATTCCGTTGGACCCGGCGGATCAAAATCGCCTCCGCAGTTGCGAGAAGTGCAACGCCGACATGAAGCAGCTCGGCGAACTCCCGGCGCTGTCGATCCACGCCGCCATCAAGGTTTTTCGCTGTTACGTCTGCGACCATGTTGTCGCCGAACGGACATAAAGGCACCCTCAGTCCAACGGCACCCTCGCACGTTTCAGATCATCCTCGATGGGCGCCGCCAAACCCTGTCGAAGCTCTTTTGCGCTGACGAAGCGAGCGCCGATATGTTCGCCCCGGCGCCAGACCAGCGAACATACCCGGAGCACCTCGCCGCCGGAAGTGAAGGCGACGCCGAAAAGCTCCGGCACCGCCAGCGCCCCGACCTCCAGGCAAACGCCACTGTCGGAGACATCGACAATCAGGCATTCGATCCAGGGCGCGTCGGGCGCCGGTATCAGAAAACCCTGTTTGTACAGGTCGACCCGAACCTGTTTGCGGGCACCGAGGTCCTCGCGATGTCTTGCCATCGTATCCCTCGGCCGGCTTTGGCGAAAAGTACGCCGTTACCTATGACCGGAAAATGTTAACAATCCTATATGGTTGGTGGATAAAATTGATACCGGGGGTTGCAGGGAAGGTTCCATGAACGGAACCCTCTGCGGCTCGCCGCGCTAGTCGGCGCTGGGCAGCCGGCGCATGGTGAATTCGATCTCGCCGCCGGGAAGCTCGCGCCAGCTTTCGACCGCGGTCATGTAGCCGGCCTTGGGATAGCGGGTGAGGAAATCGCGCGCCTTGGTCCGCGCCTTGTCGCGCGGCAGGGTGAAGGTCTCGCGCAGATAGCCGTCATCGGCCTTGCGGCGCCCGGCCATCCGGTCGGCTAGATCGCGCGGACGAGAGACCATGTCGCAACTCCGAACCAAATAACGACCGGCTGTATATAGCGCTTGGCGCGACCAATCCCGAGTCCCCCGACCGCCCCGACGGACGAGAAATTGAGTCGCCTCTCGGACATAAAGCCGATACAATTCCAGCCATTGCCGGCAACGACCTTCAGGCGGCCGGTGACTGAGAGCCCCCCGGTTGAGGACTCCCGCCTCGGTGCGAGTGAGTTCGATGGCGCGGTCTCTCTACCTTCGCGAACAGGCCGAACACTTCGGCCCTCTCGCGCGGCGTTCCAATCGATACCGGCTTGCACGATGGTTTTCTCGGGCTCGCCGATGAACTCGCCGCACGGGTCGCCGCGCTGCAAGGCATGGGACCCCAGTTGGAAATACCGGTACCGACGACCAGAGCCCAGCCTGACTGGCCGGTCGCCATCGGCATTGGCTGCGGCCGGCAAACTCAAGGGAATCACAGTCCATGCCCGAACGCGATCGACGGACCAATCGGCTCCTCTCCCTGTTGTCGGATGGCGATTACGAGCGGTTGCGGCCGCATCTGTCGCCGGTCGTGTTCGAGTACAGGAAAAGCCTCTATGAGGCATCGCGTCCGATCGACCATGTGTATTTCCCGATCGATGGCGTCGCTTCGCTCGTGATCACCACCGCTGACGGCGCCAGTGCCGAGGTCGGTACGATCGGCAACGAGGGGATGGTGGGATTCCCCATTTGTCTCGGCGACCACGATGCGCCTTCGTCGGTTTATGTCCAGGTTCCCGGAACGGCCCTCAAAATGGACGCGCGCGTATTCCGCGGCGAGCTCGACCATAGCCCGACATTGAACCTGGTCCTGCTCCGCTACGCCCATGCCTTCTTCAACCAGGTCGCGCAGTCGGCGGCCTGCGCCCACCTCCACAAAGTGGAGCAACGCTGTTGCCGCTGGCTGTTGATGACGCGCGACCGGATGCCGTCAGGCGATTTTCTGCTCACCCATGAATTCCTGGGCATGATGCTCGGCGTGCGGCGGACGACGGTCACCGACGTGATGGGAACGTTACAGAAGGCCGGCCTCATCCGCTATCGCCGCGGCCACGTCACCATGCTCGACCACGAAGCGCTCGAGCAACGCGCCTGCGAATGCTACGAGATCTCGAAGCTGGAATTCGAGCGGTTGCTGGGCGACACCACGGTGGTGCCAAGGACCGACAAGAAGCACCGACTCATTAGCGAGGTCGGATGAGGGCGAAGATGCACCTTGATCTGTTCCTGTGTCCGTTTTCCGACAATGAATTTCGATCGCCAAAAAATTCCTGGCCTTGATTCCTAGGATTCAAGTCCGCCCCGTGTCGGTATTATGACGGCTACCGGACCGACAACGCCCTGTCGTCGTCCTTATAAAAGAACCTTCCGCGGAGCGTCTTTCGGAGGCGCCTCCCACCCCCTGCGGTAATCGGCCCGACCGACCGGGCTGGATATCGCCGTGGTAGTTCAAGTTTTAAATAACGCCGGACATCCATTGGACAACAAGCTGCTTGCCTCTCTCCCGCGCGCCGATTTCGATCGACTGCAGCCGTATCTCACGATCGTCTCGTTGCAGCAGGGTTCGGTGTTGACCGAGGCCGGCGACGAGGTCGACCAGATCTATTTTCCGCATTACGGCATGCTGTCGCTGCTCGCCGTGCTGCGCGACGGCAAGGCGATCGAAACCGCGACCGTCGGCCGCGAAGGCGTGGTCGGCGCGATGGCAGGCCTAGGCCTGTACAAATCGCTGGTGCGCGTCGTAGTGCAGATGCCGATGGCCTGTAGCAAGATCGCCGCTCCCCATTTCAGGACCGCCGTCGCCGCCAGCGATCCCATCCGCAATCACTGCATCCGCTACAATGAAGTGCTGTTGTCGCAGGCGCGGGTGACGGCCGCCTGCAATGCGCTGCATACGATCGAATCGCGATTTTGCCGCTGGCTGTTGCAAAGCGCCGACCGGGCGGGAAGCGAAACGGTCGCCCTGACCCAGGAATTTCTCGCCGAGATGCTCGGGGTGAGGCGCACCTCGGTGACCGAGGTCGCCAGCAAGGTGCAGAACGCAGGCGTCATCACCTATTCGCGCGGCGTCATCAGGATCCTGGACCGGCCGGCGCTATTGCGGATGTCCTGCGAATGTTACGAAACGTTGCTCGATCAATCCGCGATCTTGGCCTGACCGCCGGGCTTGGCGGTGCTGCCGGTCTTGGTCCGCGGCTTGGCGGGAGTTAACGACGCCTTCGGCGCATCGTTGCTGCGCACAGTGCCCCACGGATCGGTAGAGCCTTTGGCGTCCGGTATCTTCCGCAGCGATTCCTTGTAAGCCTTTTGCTGCTCAGCCTCCTGCTCCTTTTCCTCCGGCGTCTTGGATGGCTGGTCGGACAGCAAATTCATTTTGGGCATCTGGGCAAAGACCGGCCCCGGCCCCGCCAGCAATGCGATCATGACCGCCGCGCCAATCACCCCTGCGCCAACAACTCCCGGGCCAACAACTCTCATGGGATGCTCCCTGTATTTTCCGCTCAACATACCACCGCGCGGGCCGCGGCGCCAAGCGCGCCCGTTCGTGCGCTAGAGATGGTCCGACTTGCAGGATTTCGGCGATTGCAGCCAGTCGTCCCAGATCGGACCGCATCTGGTGCAACCACTGAGGGCGAGGCCCAGCGCGATCACGCCTGAGATCAATAGCAATCGCCGGAACATGGTCGAGCAACTCCCCACGGCCGTATCATACGGCCTCAAGTCGGGCATTTTCAAGCCGCTGGCGCTGCTGTTCCCTTCCGCAAAATGGCCTCTAGACTGGCCCCCTGCCAATGTCGAGCGAGGAACCGCCGTCCATGCAATACGAGCCACAAGTAGAGGGATTCGATCTCGAGGAAGCCGGACGCGTCCTTGTCAACGTGTTCGCGCCGTGGGTGCAGGACCTCGGGCTGTCGACCGAGCGCATCGAGTGCGACGCGCCGCCGGGTGCCGCGCCCGACTGGCAGCCGGGGGCGATCCTGCGAATGGCCTTCTCCGAACGCTTGTGCCGGCACGGCGGCATCGTCTGCGGCCAGGCGCTGATGGCGCTCGCCGATACCTCGATGGTGCTCGCGATCCTTGCGGCCAACCGCGGCTACCGGCCCATGACGACGGTCGATCAAACCACGCATTTCATGCGCGCTGTGACAAAATCGGACGTGCTGGCGGATGCGCGGGTGGTGCGTCTGGGACGCACCATGAGCTTCGGCCGCGTCACCCTCTTCAGCGCCGCCGACAGCAAGCCGGTGGCGATAGTCTCGAGCGCGTTCGCGATGCTGTGAACGTTCGCCCGTGAGGGCTTATTGGCTTATTTGCCGAGGGTCTTCTCGGCGGCGTTGACGATGCTGATTGTCGGATTCGCTGCGCAGAAGGTGCCAAATTTTTTGGCGTTCGTGACGAACACCTCGGTATCGATGATCGCCTCGTCCTCGTCGCCCTTGTACCAGCCATCCATCCAGGTCAGCACCATCTTGATCTCGTCATCGCCACCTTCGATGAATTGCTTGCAGCTCATGGTCGATAGATCGAGCACAACGGCATGGGCGGGGGCCGCCGACAGCGCTAGCACAGCCGCAAACAACATCACCGTCGCCGTCTTCATACCACCTCCCTGGAAACTGACATCGCAGCATGAGCAGATTCCGGCAAACCGCGCCAGCGCGTTTTCGGGGCACTTATCGTAAACGAAACCTGAACCTGGACCCAATTAACGCGGATATTCGATTCAATTGCCCGTAATTCCGCTTTGCTATCCACAACCGTGAACCGGCAGCGGTATCGGGAATAGCGACGATGATCGAGAAAAGGGCAGTGCCCAGACACAGAGTGCTCAAAGGCGGCAGGCTCGCGTTCAGCGGCGGCGGCGGGGTCGACTGCACGGTGCGAAACATCTCATCGAATGGGGCGCGGCTCGATGTCGCCAATCCCATCGGCGTGCCGCCGTCTTTCACGCTCGTCATCGCGGCTGATCAGTTCATGCGCCGTTGCCACGCGGTCTGGAGCGGCGAGGCGCGGATCGGCGTCGCGTTCGATTAGTTGGCGCAACGATAAATCCAAACGCGGGAGCCCTTCATTAACCGGCTTATTTGAGACCACGCGATTTGTTGATTTCCGCCTCTATGGACTTTCCAAGGGCGTCTTTCACAATTTCCCATCGGCAGTCTCCCGACGATAGCGGCGGTAAAACGGGCGTCATGCACACTTCTGCCCGATCGATGTGTCTTCAATGGTTCGTTGGCTCGACACCTCCGCCTTGACGCGCCCCGATTTGCGGACGACGCTGGCTGCTCGATCCAATTGCGCCACGGGCCCTCCGGAGAGCGCGAATGTTCAGGGAGCTATCATGTCCAATAAAACACGCGTGATCTTGACCGCGGGGCTGCTCAGCGCCGCCTTTCCGGCCTGGGGCCAGCAATTGCCGG
Organism: Bradyrhizobium sp.; assembly: GCA_028290165.1. The sequence goes on from JAQGKJ010000045.1 coordinate 6,809, forward strand.
ATGGACCCGGCAAGGAATTGGCCGAGGCCAACTGCAATATCTGCCACACCTTGTTGAGCCGCGTGGGCGCGGGCTACACGCCGCAAGGTTGGACCACCGTGCTGCGGATGATGGTCAATCAGGGCGCTGCCGTGCCGGCCGATCAGATTGAGCCGCTCAAGGCCTATCTGATCAAGAGCTTTCCGGAAAAGGGCAAGCCCGCCGGTGTCGTCATCGAGGGGCCCTCCGAAGTCTCGTTCAAGGAGTGGCAGGCGCCGACGCCGGGGTCGCGGCCGCATGACCC
>JAQGKJ010000081.1 GCA_028290165.1 Bradyrhizobium sp.
ATCCCAAAACGCAAGAAAATCGATAGGCGCCCCAGCCTTTCTTGCAAAAAACATTACTTGCTCAGATCAAATCACCCCGAACAATCAATCGCTTCCTAATTCTTCACGGGCGACTAAAGAGTGTCCGCATTCAAGATCACGATTGCGGAATTGAGCTCACCGCATGTCCCGTTGTGGCAGGCACTTTTCGGAACCTTGCGCGATGTCCGGCTTAACTCCGGAATGCGCACGAAAGCGGACGTCCGCCCACGCCTCTGAATTTGAGGGTTCACCTAATCGAGCCGCGTCCGCGCCAGCCGCAGCGCATTGCCGATCACGGAGACCGACGACAGCGCCATCGCGGCCGCGCCGACCATCGGCGACAGCAGGATGCCGAACACGGGATAGAGCACGCCGGCGGCGATCGGGATGCCGGCGGCGTTGTAGACAAACGCAAAGGCGAGGTTCTGGCGAATATTGCGCATGGTCGCGACCGACAATCGCCGCGCCCGCACCAGGCCCAAGAGATCGCCGGTCAGGAGCGTGACGCCGGCGCTTTCGATCGCCACATCGGTGCCGCTGCCCATGGCGACGCCGACGTCGGCCGCCGCCAGCGCCGGTGCGTCATTGACGCCATCGCCGACCATGGCAACGCGGCGGCCCTCGTTGCGCAGCCGCTGCACCACCTCGCTCTTGCGCTCGGGCAGGATACCCGCCTCGATCTCCTCGATCCCGAGCTGGGCGGCGACCGCGCGCGCGGTGGTCAGATTGTCGCCGGTCAGCATGACGACGCGCAGACCGTCCTCGCGCAGCTTCTGCAATGCGGCTTTCGCCGAGGGTTTGATTGGATCGGCAATGGCGATGATTCCAGCAGCCCGGCCGTCGATCGCGGCATAGATCGCGGTGGCGCCATTTTTTCGTGCGGTCTCCGCGGCAGCGTCGAGGTCCTTTGTTGCAATCTTGAGCTCAGCCATCAGCATCGCATTGCCGAGCGCGATCTCTCGGCCGTCGACGGTTCCGGTCGCGCCCTTGCCGGACGGCGACGCGAAATCGCTGACCTCGCCGAGGCCGAGTTTGCGCTCCCTGGCGGCATTGAGAATCGCCTGCGCCAGCGGATGCTCGCTGCCGCGCTCGACGCTGGCGGCCAGCCGCAGCAGCGTGGCTTCGTCGATGCCATCGGCGGTAACGATCGACACCACCTTGGGCTTGCCTTCGGTCAGCGTGCCGGTCTTGTCGAGCACGACGGTATCGATGCGCTCGAACCGCTCCAGCGCCTCGGCGTCGCGGATCAGAATTCCCGAATGTGCGCCGCGTCCGACCCCGACCATGATCGACATCGGAGTGGCAAGTCCCAGCGCGCAGGGACAGGCGATGATCAGCACGGTCACGGCCGCGACCAGGCCGAACGTAAAGCGCGGCTCCGGCCCGTAGATCATCCAGGCCGCAAACGCCGCGACCGCCGCCGTGATCACTGCGGGCACGAACCAGCCGGCAACCTGATCGGCGAGCCGCTGGATCGGCGCGCGCGAGCGCTGTGCCCGCGCCACCATGTCGACGATCCGCGCCAGCATGGTATCGCGGCCGACTTTCTCCGCGCGCAACACCAGCCCCCCGCTCTGGTTGACGGTGCCGCCGATGACCTTGTCAGCCTCGGTCTTCGACACCGGCATCGACTCGCCGGTCACCATGGACTCATCGACGGCAGAGCGGCCTTCGGTGACGACGCCATCGACCGGGATCTTCTCGCCCGGACGCACCCGCAAGAGATCGCCGGCCGCGATCGCATCGATCGCGACGTCTTCATCACCCTGTGCGGTGATGCGCCGCGCGGTTTTTGGCGCTAATTTCAGCAGCGCGCGGATCGCCCCGGAGGTGCGCGCGCGGGCGCGCAATTCCAGCACCTGCCCGAGCAATACCAATACCGTGATGACGGCGGCCGCCTCGAAATACACCGCGACCATGCCGTGCATGTCGCGGAAGGCGGGCGGAAACAATTGCGGTGCCAGCGTTCCCACCACGCTGTAAAGCCAGGCGACGCCGGTGCCCATCGCGATCAGCGTGAACATGTTGAGGTTGCGCGTGATTAAAGAGTTCCAGCCGCGGACGAAGAATGGCGCGCCCGCCCAGACCACCACCGGGGTCGAAAGCACAAGGGAAATCCAGTTCGACCACATCGGCGGTACGAGATGCATGATGCCGAGATGGCTGCCCATCTCGATCGCGAACACCGGAAGCGTCAGCACCAGTGCGATCCAGAACCGCCTGGTCATGTCGGTCAGTTCGGGATCGGGCGCATCGTCGAGCGAAACCTGCTCGGGCTCCAGCGCCATGCCGCAGATCGGACAACTGCCCGGACCGGCCTGCCGTATCTCGGGATGCATCGGACAGGTATAGATGGTGCCGGCGGGCGTCACCGGCTCGGGGTGCTTTGCCGGTTCAGGCTGCAGGAACTTTTCCGGTTCGGCTTCGAACCGCTCGCGGCAACGCGCCGAGCAGAAGAAATAATCCTGCCCGTTGTAGGCGACGCGGTGTTTTGCCGTGGCCGGATCGACGCTCATGCCGCAAACCGGATCGATGGCGGTCGCTGCTGCGGCCTTATCGCCGTCGCCATGCGTGCTGCCACAGGAGTGACCGTGCGCCCCGGGACCGTGATGATGGCCGGCGTGCGCCCCGCCGTGAGTGTGTGCGTGTGCGTGATCTGTCTGCGTCACCGAAATTCTCCGGGGCCACTTGAATAATATACCCTAGGGGGGTATATGAGCGCCATGCGTACAGAGATCAAGACCTCCTGCCTGAAAAGGCTGAAACGAATCGAAGGCCAGATCCGCGGCCTCGCCGGGATGGTCGAGGACGACCGCTATTGCATCGACGTAGTGACGCAGATCGCCGCCGCGAAGGCGGCGTTGCGCCGCGTCGAGGAGGAGATATTGCGCGACCACGTCGCCCATTGCGTCGAGCATGCGATCACCTCGGGCGACAAGGCCGATCAGCGCCGAAAGATCGCCGAGTTGATGGACGTGGTCAGCCGCGCGGACCGATAGCCGTGGGGACTGAATCGTGAGCGGCCCCTTGGCCGCGTCTCGAAGGA
>JAQGKJ010000098.1 GCA_028290165.1 Bradyrhizobium sp.
ACACACCAGCGCATAGCGGCCCTCCCATCGTACGGCGCGATGGTGACATGCAACCAAGCCTTCGCAAAGCAGGAACATGGTTTGTCCTTACACATTCGAGTTAGCCGCAACCTTGCCTTAATTTCGCAGATGCCCTGCCGAGGCACCGATTTGAACGGAACCGCTCGCCGAAGCGACCTACAGGAGAAGAACCTGTTCACGATTGCGAGCGTTGCTTGAAACTGCTGTTGATCGCACTGCTGCTGATCGCACCGCTGCCGTGCCGGGCGTCGCCGCTCGAAGACGCGTATTTCGCGGCGCGCGACGAAGGCATCGCGAAATTCAAGGCGATCGATGACGCCGGCAAGTACGATGACGGCGCCCATCGACTGCACAAGCTTGCGCTGGCCCGGCTTGGGAAATTGACCGAGCCGATCGTCGGGCCGGTGGTGCTGAAGGGATTCCCGGCCGGGGCAAAGACCAACCTCGACAGCCTGGTCACCGGCGATTTCGGCTTCGGGCTGCTCGACGGATTGAACTTTGCATCATCAGACGGCAAGACGCATGTCATCGTAACGACCGACAGCCTGGTCGATCACTGGCTGCGCGAGCATCGGGACTGGTGGGGGCCGAAAACCGAAAATGTGCCGCAGCAAGTCGACGCGGCGTTGCGGTCGGAGGCGTTCTATACCCAGGCGCTGCAAACCGACGCGGCGATTTCAAGATATGTCGAGCTGCCCGTCGTCAAGCCGGCAGGAGCCAAATTTGCCTATGCCATGCTGATCGCGCGCACCCAGATTCTCGGGCCGCGCACGCCGGATGAACTGATCGTGTCGGTGGTCTGGGGTGGCCGTGTGTTCGTGATCAACGCCAGCACGCGCACGCGCGTCAAACCGATACCGGCGTGCGATGCGATCTGGAAAGAAGGCGAGCGCAAGGCGGCCGAGGCGCAGGACGCCTACATCGCCTCGCAGCTGGAAGACCAAGAGCTGTTCGAACAGGGCACTAGGGCAGAAGAAGATGGCGACGCCGCGTTTCACCGCTGCTTTGCCGAACGCGCCCGCAGCGAGCCTTTTTTCGCCGCGCTGACCGGGCAGGCACAGGCGTTGCTTGACGCGTTGCCGCCGAAATGAACCAACCGAAGTGTCGACCACACATAAGGGAGCATTCCAAGGAGCTGTCATCGTCCGGCTTGACCGGACGATCCAGTGGCGCGCTCGCTCCTCTATTCGGCGTTCGGGATTTTCGATGAATAAAATTGCCTTTGATAAAATTGCCTTGCGCCGCCGTCTCTCGGCACTGGGCGTTGCCACCGCGATGTTGCTGACCATGCTGCCCGCTTCTGCCGAAACGCCGCAGCAGCGCGACTGGTGCAGCGGCAAGCGCGACGTCACGCCGGAGCTGCAGATCGCGGGCTGCGCCGCTTACATCCTGAGCGGCAATCATAGCGACGTGCAGGTCGCCAACGCATTCAACAACCGCGGCACCGCATACGCCGCCGGGCAAGAGTGGGATCACGCGCTATCCGACTACTCGACCTCGATCCGGCTCGACCCAACCGTCGCTTCGACATTCTATAATCGCGGCCTCGCCTACCTGCACAGGCAAGATTTCGACCGCGCGATTCCGGATTTCGACCGGGCCCTCAAGCTCGATTCCACGCTGGCACAGGCGCTGTCCGATCGCGGCAGCGCCTATCGCCACAAGGGCGAATACGACCGCGCCATCGCCGACTACGATGCTGCGATCAAGCTGAACCCGAACTCCGCGACCGCGTTCAACAACCGCGGCACGGCCTATTATTTTAAAAGGGATTTCGATCAGGCCATTACCGATTTCAACGCGGCGATCCGGCTCAATGCCGGATCGGTCCGGGCCTGGAATGACCGCGCGCTGGCCTATTACGACAAGCAGGATTACGAACGCTGCATCGCCGATTACACCGCCGCCATCGGTCTCGACTCGGAAAATCCGCTGGCGCTTTACGGGCGCGGGCTCGCCAGGCAAAAGCGCCATGACGGCAACGGCGGCGACGCCGACATCGCAGCGGCGAAAGCGCTCGATCCCGACGTCGTCGCGCAATTTGCCGCCGTGATCGCGAAATAACGCCGGTCCGGCGCACGGTCCGACGCTGCCCGGGTTACAGGCTTCCCGCCATCCGCCCGCCGTGCCATACAGCGTCCCTCGAACCAAAGGGGCGTCATGTTTCGGATCGGAATTGCGTGCGGCGCGCTGCTGCTGCTGGCCGCCGCCGGCGGCGCATCGGCTGAATCTGGCGCCGAGCGCGGCAATTATCTCGTCAATACCATCATGGCCTGCGGCAATTGCCACTCGCCGCGCGACGCCGAAGGCAAGACGATCGCCGACAAGGCATTTTCCGGCGGACTGAGCTTCACGACGCCGGCCTTCATCGCGACCGCGCCGAACATTACCCCCGACGTCGAAACCGGGATCGGGAGCTGGAGCGACGCCGAGATCAGGCGGGCGCTGGTGGAGGGAATGCGCCCGGACCACGGCCGCCTTGCCGGCGTGCCACTGGCGGCCATCATGCCGGCCAATTTCTACAAGGCGTTGCTGCCGGACGATCTCGACGCCGTGCTCGCCTATCTTCGCACCATAAAACCAATCCGGAGCGAAGTCCCCGACCCCGTCTACAAGGCGCCGGTGCGGCGCGATTCCTATCCGGACGCCGAAGCCGGATTCGACAAGGCCATGTTCGCCGATCCGGTCCGGCGCGGCGCCTATCTCGTCGCCATCGGCCATTGCATGGAGTGCCACTCCGCATGGTCGCGCGGGGTGTCGGATTTTACCAAGGGACTGGGCCACGGCGGCAGGGTGTTCCCGCCCCGCGAAGGCTCGCCCGAGGGAACGCCCGATAGCGTCGCCGCCAACATCACCTCGGATCCTGCCGCCGGCATCGGCGCCTGGAGCGATCAGGAAGTCGGCCGCGCCATCGCCCACGGAATCGCGCGCGATGGGCGGGCACTGAAGCCGCCGATGGCCTACGGGTTCTATGCGGGCATAAAAGCCGCTGATTTGGCCGATATCATCGCCTACCTGCGCACCGTGCCGCCGCTGCAATGAGGCCATCACAAAACTGACGGTTCCACGTCGGTCCAAGAAGTTGTAACCTGCTCGAGACCGCCGATAACGTCGGGAGCTGCCAACTGGAATGATCGACGCCGTCACCAAGCCGAAAACCAGGGTCAAGACCAAGACCGAGCGGCCGCGCCTGCACAAGGTCATCCTCGTCAATGACGACTTCACGCCACGCGAATTCGTCGTCACGGTCCTGAAGGCGGAATTCCGCATGACCGAGGACCAGGCCCACAAAGTCATGATCACCGCGCACCAGCGCGGCGTCTGCGTGGTCGCCGTCTTCACCAAGGATGTGGCGGAGACCAAGGCAACGCGCGCCACCGACGCCGGCCGCGCCATGGGCTATCCCTTGCTGTTCACCACCGAACGCGAGGTATTGCACTTCAGGCGTAGCCCGGTTGGAGCGCAGCGCAATCCGGGGCTGTCTCGTTCGTATCGCGATCCCGGATTGTGCTGCGCTCCATCCGGGCTACGAGCGGGTTTGTGGCGTCTCATCGAGCAGCCCGTAGACACGCGCGGCCTTGGAAAATCCGGCGATCG
>JAQGKJ010000137.1 GCA_028290165.1 Bradyrhizobium sp.
ACGTCCGTGACGATCGCGAAACGCCCCTCGAGTGGGACGGGACAGCGAATCATATAGTTTGATTTGGATTTCGGAAAAACCGAAATATTTTTGCAAAGGGGACTAGACAGGCCAAATCAGATTGATCCGCTTCAAGAAATTAGATTTTTGAGAACTGCGGTCCGTGGCCTGGCGGCATCGATTGGCGCATAGCTCGGCGTCGCCGATCAAGGCGAACTGGCCCAGCGCGTCCAGACCAACACCGCGAAGGACAGCTTTGTGTGGAATTTTCAGGGCACGTCGCTCTGGCGGAGTCGAAGAAAAAGGTGTCGTCCCTGCGAACGCAGGGACCCATACTCCGCGGTCGATATTGTTAGAAAAGAAAGAACGACCAACGGTTCGTGAATAACTAACGCCTGTGGTTATGGTCGCTGCGTTCGCAGGGACGACGCTTTAAGTGAGGCGCGCTCTCTCCCCGCGAAAAGCGGCGCGAGGGAGAAGTCGCCGCCACGCTTCAACCGCAACTGATCTCGCCCTACTCCACCTTCACATTGGCGGCCTTGATCATTGGCCACCATTTTGCGATTTCGGCCTTCTGCCAGGCGCCGAGCGCTTCCGGAGTGAGTTGATCCGCAGGCGGCATCTGCAACCCCAGGTTTCCAAGCTGCTTGCGCACCGCTGGATCGTTCAGGGCGTCCACCGCCGCCGCGTTGAGCTTAGCGACGATCTCCTTCGGCGTGCCCTTCGGCACCCACAGGCCAGACCACAACGTCATGTGAAACCCGGGGAGGCCCGCTTCGTCTGTCGTCGGAACGTCAGGCGCCTGCTCGATGCGCTTCTCGTCGGTGATGGCATAGGCGCGGATGGTGCCGCCACGCACCTGATTGATCGAGTTGGAGGTCTGATCGACGATGATATCGATCTGACCCGCGACAAGGTCGTTCAGCGCCGGCGCGGTGCCGCGATACGGAACATATAGCAGCTTGATGCCGCTGACGTTCTCGAAATAGAGCCCGCCGATATGGCTTCCCGAACCGGCACCCGCGGTCCCGGCCGTCGGCGGGGCGGGCCGCGATTTCAACCACGCCAGCAATTCCTTCAGCGATTTCGCGGGAACCGCGTTCTTGCTGACGATTATCATCGGGTTTCTCGGCAGCAGCACCACCGGCTCGAGATCGGCTATGAGCTCGTAGCCGAGCTTGTAGATCGCGCCATTGGCGACGTTGGTCCCGAGATGGCCGAAGCCGATAGTGTAGCCGTCGGGCGGCGAGCGCACCGTGCGTCCGACGCCGAGCGAACCGCCAGCGCCGGTTACGTTCTCGATCAGGATGGTTTCGCCAAGCGTCGACTTCATGCGCTCGGCCATGATGCGCATCATCGCGTCGGACGGACCGCCCGCGGAAAACGGCACGATGACGGTGATCGGATGCGACGGGAAATTTTCGGCAAACGCGCTGCCGCTTAAGGCCAACAGCGTGAACAACATGGCCAGAACTGCTCTTCGCATCATACCCTCCCGAAACGCCACACACCGTTTACGCGGTCAAATCTTGCAGCAATCGTAGGGTGGGCAAAGGCGCCCCTTTGCGCCGTGCCCACCATTTCTTGCTTGACCGAGATGGTGGGCACGCCATCGGCGCGCATTCGCGAACCCCGCTGGCTTTGCCCACCCTACGATCTCGCGATGACCGTCTCTTACAGTTTCGCGTAGTCGATCGGCGCGTGCCGATCGAGCGTGCGTGTGACCGGCGGCAACGGGTATTTAAGTCCCGTGGCGCAATTGAACAGCATCACGCGATCACTTTTCGTCACGCGACCATCAGTAAGGCTTTGCTTGTAGGCGGCATAGGTCGCCGCACCCTCCGGGCACAACAACAAGCCTTCCTCACGCGAGACTTCGTTCAACGCAGCAGAAATCTTCTCGTCCGATATCGCGATCGCAAAACCTTTGCTCTCGCGCACCGCGCGCAGGATGAGAAAATCCCCGACCGCCTGCGGCACGCGGATGCCGGATGCGATGGTGTGCGCATCCTCCCAACGCGGCGCGTGTTCGGTGCCGTTCTCGAAGGCGCGCACCATCGGCGCGCAGCCCGCGGCCTGTACCGCCACCATCCGCGGCCGTTTCGAGCCGATGAAGCCGATGGCCTCGAGTTCGGCGAACGCCTTCCACATGCCAATCAGGCCGGTGCCGCCGCCGGTCGGATAGAAGATCACGTCGGGCACGTCCCAGCCGAGCTGTTCGGCAAGCTCCAGCCCCATCGTCTTCTTGCCCTCGATCCGATACGGCTCCTTCAGCGTCGAGGTATCGAACCAGCCGGCTTTCGTCTTGCCTTCGCCGACGATCTTGCCGCAATCGTCGATCAGCCCGTTGACGCGGAAGACGTTGGCGCCCTGCAATTCGATTTCGCTGACGTTCACTTCCGGCGTATCGGCGGGGCAGAAGATCGTGGTCCTGATGCCGCAACTGGTGGCGTAGGCCGCCAGCGCCGCCCCGGCATTGCCGTTGGTCGGCATCGCCATGTGCCTGATGCCGAGCGCCTTGCCCATCGACACCGCCATCACCAGGCCGCGCGCCTTGAACGAGCCGGTCGGCAATCG